>JAKMFF010000201.1 GCA_022425585.1 Candidatus Poseidoniaceae archaeon | reverse complement strand
GTCCTATTCATACTATTGATTATTCTTCGCAGGAGAGGTATTGATGAAGATTGGTATGAGGAAGATGATGACTTAGAAGATTTTTACGAAGAAGAGAAGCTCAATTTCCTCAATAAACCAAGGGAGAAATCAGTCCAATCAAAGCGTAATGCTCCAATGCAGAGTAACTCTCAGCCACCACCTTCCGGGCCAACAGGGGGTCCTCCTAGTTTTGCTACCTCGCCAAAGATTACGGCCAGACCGCCATCTCAGGCCCCTGATAATCCAACAAAACAAATACTTCGAGAGAATTTGATAAGTGCGCAGAGTGCGACAAAGAAGTCGAAAAAAGTCAAAAAGGGTAATGGCTCAACTAAAAAGGTCAAGCGTGCAGTTGTAGAACCAGAACCGGATATATTTGAGAAAGTCAGCCAAACTAAAATTGACGCAGCCGTAAAAAATCTTGGTGATATGATTGGTGATGGTGATGAGAGACAATTGTTAATGTACCTACAAGAAAAAGGTTGGAATGCACCTCAGTCTCGGGCGATAATCAACATGGCCAAAAAGGAATGGAATTGAATACTTGAGGTATGACTTTTCATAGGTGAGAGGATAGGGCAAAATATTGGGGTGATTATGTGGCTGAACCGGTACTAGAAGGCGCATCTCTACCAGATGGAATTGAGGTCGATGAGGCCGCAGCTTATTTCGGTGTAACTGAGTCATCAGACATCGTTCATACATTGATGTCGATGGAACGTAATCAATCAATTGGTCAATTTTTTAGCATGGTCTCAGATATCATCTTGAAACCAGGTGAGTTTGACTTTGAAGAAGCTAGTCAAGCACTTAATTGCGAGGGTGGCGAGATTTACTATCTTGTATCCGGTCATCTTGGCTTAATGAGTTACAGCGACCCGATTCTACATTATCTTGGTTTGCCAAATTCACTTGGTGAAGACTCGCCAAATGCTAAGCCAAATATTGACAAAACCCAATTTGATTCGCTCAACAGGCTTGCAGATCCAATGAATATACTCAAAGTCTTAGCCATTGCCAATAATACTGGTGGTTCACAAGAAGTGATGAAATATTACTTGACAATGAGTGATTTAATGCTAAACGTTGAATTAAATGTAGTAACATTAACCAACATTGCAGAAGAGTTCGAGGCATCATTAGACGTCATCGGTCATACTTTGCCAATTTCGGTATTAGCAAGTTCATCTATAGATTTGTCCAAGGCAATTAGTGTCCCACCTTTAACTGTCAAAAAGCCGGAATCAACCATGACACAACAAACAGAACAAGCGACAGAATTGTCACAAGTAGAAGCGGTACCAATTGTCATAGAAGACGGTCCAACATCTTCAGTTCCTTTACCAGGCCAGTCAAAACCAGTAGCAATAGTAGAAGAAAAAGTTGAGACAATCATTGAGACAGAACTCACTGACCGAAAAGCTGCAAAAGCCACTGAAAATGCTTTTGAGGGCGCATTTGGTATAGCAACAGAAACTGAAACCTTGGTACATGAAGAATCTGTGCAGGTCGATCAGTTTGTAGAGGAAATCGTAGACGAAGTCGTGACTGAGCCTACTGGAGAAGAAATGGTCGCAGAAGAACAAGAAACTGAAGAACCATTTGTCAGCGCAGCCGAGATGTTTATCCAATCAGATACCGATGGAGATGGCACCTTATCAGTTGAAGAGTTGTCACAAGCGACTGGTTTGTCAATTGAAGAAGCCGAAGAACTTCATGACTCCGCTGACCTGGATGAGGATGGTTCAATGTCACTTTCAGAATTTGTCGCCTCACCAGTAGTTGAAAAAGTTGCGTCAAATCTACCAAAACCTGTTGCCCCTGTACGACGCCCAGTTAGCCTTAGTGACCAGTCCAAGACTGTCCAACAATCTCCAGTCATACCAGAAACCCTCCCACAAACTCAACAAGCATTCCCCCAACAACCTATTTCCAGACCAATACCTCTTCAAAATGTTAATCCTCAACCAGTTATCAGACAACAACCGATTAATCGGCCACCGCCAATCAATCAAGCACCACCACAACAATGGAATCAGCCAGTACAACCAACAATTCGTTCTGGAGTCACTTGTCGCAGTTGCGGTATTGGTATTGACCCGTACTGGCGTTTTTGTCCTGTGTGCGGTGGCCAAAATTTAGGCTGATTAAATATCTAGCACAAATTCACCATCTTGTAGAATTTGTGAATCGTCAAGCCATACACTGGCGCCAGTAAGCACCCCAGGGATATGAATTCCAACAGCTGAAGTCCCACCTAATGCAGTGTTATCTCCAATAGAGAAGTAACAGGTGCCAAGTCGCTTTTCATCTTCTAGGACATTACCTCCCATTCGTGCTTGGTCGTTCATACCAAAACCAAATTCAGCAACAGTCCATACATTTTCTCGGTCTTTGCTGCGTAATTTTTTGGCAACTTCGCCGAATTCTTGCCTGATGTTAGCAGCAATAGTACCACCTTTTACATCAATGACAATACCATTTTCTATTTGTAATTCGATATTTTGGTCAAGTAGTGTTGAATCCCATGAACCGTTGATAATCAAAGTTCCATTCATAGTGCCTTCTCTTGGCATTATGAACGCTTTTCCTGCAGGAAGGTTAGTAAGCATTCTTGGCCGGTTACAGATTCCATTATCATCTAATTTCCATTCACGCCAATTCACCTCAAAGGTAATCTCAGTACCGAGCTTTGATTTTACATTAACGATTCTTCGCCTTCGAAAATGCGGCCCCAAGTTACTAATTCTTTTCTTAACATTGTTAAAATCTGCAGCCATTCCGCCGTGAGTAAACATATCGACAGTTATACCTGGCATCGTGGCGACTCTGGCACCATCTCTAAGCGCCTGCCTGACAGCTTTAGTATGAGTGAGTGAGTACTTTGTCGGTGCTAAAATAACCTGCTGCTGGCGCATTAAATTAGCAACTGGAGTTGGGGGTTCTTCTCCATGATGCTTGGCTTTTGGCATCACAATGAGTAGGACACGTTCAGATTTCTCAATGGTTGCTTCATGCAGTGCTTGGCCGATTTCACCAGTTGTGGGGTCACAGACAATTAACACATTTTCACCTCTGCGAATATCCATGCAGGTCTCGACAACCATTTTGGCAGATCCTGCCAATAATTCATCGATCGAATCCTCTTGCTGTATTTCTTGATTATTATCGCTTGAAGCCACTTCGGCTTGGATAACAGAGTCAACCATCTCATTCAAATCGGTTTGTGAATCATGGGGAGTTTCTTCAGGAATATCCTGTTTTTTCCTCGCCATGGATGGTGCATAACAAAAGAGGTCTTCAATGTGTGTGCGACGTTAACAAATTTCCAGTGGTTAAGTTCTTGAGGGTGATTTTTGTCCAAGTAATATGGCGAGTTACCAATTATTCATTGAGAAGGTAAAAGAAATACACAAAATCGGTGCAATACAAGGTCACCTTGGTTGGGACCAAGAGACAATTATGCCCCCAAAAGGGGCGGGAGCAAGGTCAGAAATACTTTCATGGCTTGCTAAGGAGCAACATTCTAGAGTTACAGCCGCTGATTTTGGAGAAATGATTACCCAACTAGAAAATTCAACAGATTTGGATGAAAACCAACTTGCGAATGTAAGAGAATCAAGACGCAGGTATGACAAAGCGGTAAAGTTGCCGTCAGAATTTGTCGCTAAGTATGCTTTGGCCCGTTCCCAAGCTTTGGTTGCCTGGCAAGAAGCACGTGCTGCTTCTGATTTTTCGATGTTTCAACCTCATTTAGAAAAGTTGGTCGAAATGACCAATCAGAAAATAGACTATTACGGGGTTGACACAACTAGGTATGACGTTTTGCTAGATGAGTATGAATTTGGCATGAAAGTGAGTGACTATGATCCACTATTTGCTGGCCTAAAAAGCAGATTAGTGCCGTTGTTGCAGAACATCATGGAAGCTAAGAAAATCAACCCCGATCCAACACTACCAAACGACATAACATTTCCAGTTGAGGCCCAAACAGAATTTTGCAAGTTAGTTTCCAATGCCATGGGCTTTGATTTTGAAGCTGGTAGAATGGACGCCTCAACCCATCCATTTTCAGCGGGACTATGGCCTGGAGATACTCGATTCACAACACGATTTGACGAACAGGACCCATTTTCCTGTTTGTACGCAGTTATGCATGAAACAGGCCACGCATTGTATGAACAAGGTCTTGACGCCAACCATTCATTTACCCCTCGCGGCGACGCAGTATCCTTGGGTGTTCACGAATCTCAAAGTCGTTTTTGGGAGAACCAAATTGGCAGGACTCCGGCATTTTGGAAAGTAGTTTTACCTTGGTTTAAACAACAGTTTCCCAACTCGCCCGAGTGGACTCCGGATGAATTAAACAAAATTGCTAATTGTGTCGAGCCCGGATTTATTCGAGTTGAAGCAGATGAAGTAACCTATAATCTACATATTATGTTGCGTTATGAATTAGAAAAGAAAATCTTTAATGAAAACTTATCAGTTAAAGATATACCAAATACTTGGAATAAGATGTTTAACGAGTGGTTTGGCCTAGAAGTCCCAGAAGACCGTTTGGGTTGTCTACAAGATATCCATTGGTCCATGGG
>JAKMFF010000162.1 GCA_022425585.1 Candidatus Poseidoniaceae archaeon | reverse complement strand
ACCCAGATGGATTAGTTGTTGTACATCCTGAATGCCCTAAAGAAACCGTCGAGGTCAGTGATGCAAACGGATCAACTCAGTTTATCAAAAATTATGTCGAGAATTTACCAAGCGGAAGTAAAGTTGCTGTCGGTACGGAAATAAATATGGTCGCAAGATTGGCTGATTCTCATCCAGATAAGCACATTGAATGTCTCGATGACAAAATCTGCCCTTGTTCAACAATGTATATGATTCACCCCGCATACCTAATGGATGTTTTAGAAAAACTGGTAGAAGGAGAAATTCCGAACCAAATTATAGTTTCAAAGGAAGTACAGGAAGGTTCACTCTTAGCTCTAGAACGAATGTTAAGTATCAAAAAATGAATTACTCTTCTTCGGTGTAAATCAATGATGATTTTGCTTCGTTTTGTTTCTGATTAATATATACAAATACCAAAACTATGCCAACTATTGATGCTATTTGCAGTACAGTGTTTGAGTAGGACTTTAATTCGGGCTCCCAAGAGTGTACTTGAATTAGTACGCTGTCGTCTGATTGTTCGAGATAAATTAGATGATCTTCGAGCACAATTGGACTCCATTGATCGACCTCATCGGCAGTTAAAACATGAGTGAAATTATCTGTTAAAGACATGTACAATATTTCTCCATCATAATATTCCTCAATCGGACTGGATGGATTTAGGTGGTCCTTCATCACCCAAGCCACTACACCATCTCTAATCGATGGGTCATACGATGAATACTTACTGTCGCCCAACAATCTTTGTTCTCCAGAAATTCGGTCAACTAGCACTAACCTATCTACGGCCGAAACGTTAACATTCACTAAAATATGAGTTCGGTCAAATACTAAATCAGTGATTGTCGCATTTTCAATGTCTACTGGAGTACCCCAATCAGCTAAAACTTGTTCGTCTTCATCACTAGCGGATGCATTAATTGTGTATGTTAGTGAACCATCTAACTCTAAATTACTCAGATACACCTTGGACGGTTCATCTTCGACCATGAAAGCAAAATCGTTACCTTCGCACTTAACATATGAGATGTCTTCAGCCTCCATTCCTAAATTAATTATGTCGCCACTAATGTATTCGGCTGATAACTCACCTTGTGATAAAGTCATCAAAACATAATTTTCTCCTACGTTACATAACTCCACTTGGTTAATATCTTGGATTGCTTTTTGGAAGATTATGACATCTGGTTGTGCTGTGTCAACTACATAGAGAACGGTATCATTGGCCATAACTAATTTATCTCCAGTTAATTCATATTTTGAATCTATACCAAGACTTGGCTGAATTACTTCAATACCTTCATCATCTAAATCTGACAAATCATACAATTTTAGTAATCTACCGTCTTGTGAGGTATTGTCAATCGTTGCAAGCCAACCATCTGCTCCAGCAGCACCATCCGGTGCTTCAACACCTTTGGCAGATAAGGACTGATGAGTAAGGTCCCAAGTGATTACTGAAGCTACGACTAGCAGTACTACAACCGATAGAATACCTGTTTCACGTGAAGTAGGCCTAGCGAATTTTTTCGCCGTGCTGCTGAATTTTCTAGCAACAAAATTGTACGCCTTTCTTGGGTTTGTCAACAAAGTAACAAGTCTAGCATTAATGGTCCTCTCGTCCAATATACTCCAAACAGGTTTTGATGTTTTATCTGCTAAATTCACAGCAATCGAGGCAACAATCATACCTCCAGCGATATCTAAAATCCAATGAATGCCAAGATAAATGATTGTAAATGCTGTAAGTAAAACATACGCAAATACAATCTTGCGGTACAATGCCCACCTTTCATCATGGTCAAATCGCTTGATACATAGCCATACTGCATAAGGTATACCGATGTGTAATGAGGGCATACAGTTGGTAAACGGGTCAATTCTGCGGAACCAGTCAGATATTTCTGGATTCAAGGAGTAAGCCAAGGTTTCCATCTCTGGGATATAAGCACCCGTTACCCTGACATTGAAGAATAAGTAAAATGGCACGGCCATGATATAGACCCAAGCGATTGTCAGAGTTATTCGATCGGCCATCCAGCGATCATCGAAATAAGCAAAGTAGAATACAGAAACATAACATATGAACATGAAACCTGCAACATAGAAATGAGTTAGCACCACAGTTAACCATTTTGCTTCAAAGAATTGTTGAACATGTAGCACTAAGTTTCCTTCAATCGCATAAATCCATGGAGTCATATCAAGCCCAGTACTGGCCATCAAAATCCTATCAACTTCATCCAAACCATCCTTAGCGTTGTAAATCATAAATAGAATTAGTACGTGAATCCAATACCTACGGAAGAAATCGACGAATGTAGTTAACCTTAATTCCATCCACT
>JAKMFF010000158.1 GCA_022425585.1 Candidatus Poseidoniaceae archaeon | reverse complement strand
GGTGATGCCCAAAATATAAGTCAAACCAAATATCTTCAATATCACAATTACCTTGTAATTCCATTTCAAAGTTAAATTCAAACACAGGAGAATCAAAATAGGTTATAGCATCATTTTGTAAAAGGTAGTCATCTATTAGATACGGGTGAGATAATGTGGATACTGAGATACACCTTGCTGCGTCAACACCAGACATTTTGATGCCATACAATGGCTTACTAAATTTCTCAATCATATCTTTTGATTCAAAGGAAAATAATAGATTATCTCCATTGACATCATGTTGATAATCTAAACTGGCGTTTTCAGTAATCCCGAAATCTCGCACAAGATCTTTATCGACAAAAGTCAAACCTACTCTGGAACCTAAATCATAACCATAGATTAGGGGCGTAGAAACTCTGTCTGTATCAGCCTCTAAGTCCAAAACGATATCGATATATGGATATTGGTCAACATCGACGTCCCACAATTCTATCACGCTTCCAGTCAAGTCTTTTAGCAAACCGTTTGGAGTAGTTACATGCAATCCTGAAGCGGGGTCTATTACTGAAACTGTTAGTTCAGAATCTCCCGGAGTGAAACGATCTAAAGATAACAAACCATATCCATTTGGTTGCCGGTCATCGTAGGATTGTTCAGGTTGAACGTTGTTAATTACCATTCTACCAGTTTCAGCATAACCTTCGCCTATTTTGATATCATCTATGTACCATCCATGCCGGTTAGTCTGGGCTTGTGTCCCAGGGGTGTCGGAGTGCTCTAATACGAACCTAATCTGTGCATAATTGCCAAGATATTGTGCTAATTGAGCAGCAGCAGTAGCCCATCCGTCTGGATTGCTAGTTGTAGAAGATGTACCTGCTAAACCAAACAACCCTGTTGGGATACCCTCACAACCTGCGGTAATGAAATTTGAGCTGCTACCACTGTCATCTCTAATGTAGAATCCTTGACCGGGAGAAATTCCAGAAGATTCAGGGATATTGAATTGTAGCATATTCCATGGGTCATTAGGGGTGAACGAGCCCGTGGCAGATGTACGTATCTGGACGTAAGCACAGTCTGGATAAATGAAATCATTTGTCGGGGTTAGATGGGTTTCCAATGCATGCCAAGAAGAGAACCTCAAGAAGGTATCATTTAGCGTAGTTGGCAAATAGAAACTCGGAGAACTAAGTTCATATCTTACAACATCAGAACCCACTAGACCGTTGTTTAGATCGTTTGTATAATCAGTGTCAAAGATGGAAGTACCCCAACACATGTCACCTGATGCACACCCATCGGGCCCATTGACCAGTTGTTTGTATTGGTAGTTATCATATTCCCATGCAATAGGTTCATTGGTAACAGAATTAACAGCTTGGGATGAATTAACATAATTGCCGTTATTTGTCTCGAAATCGTCAACTATAGATTCCGACGATAATGAAGTAGCACCATTGGTTGTTGCACCAAAGTTGAAGTTGGAACTGTTATCGACTGTTGTCAAACCATTATTTTGGGCAGGATCCCAAGAGAATCCCATCTGATCAACCCCATTATGAGAATAAAATGAATCGTTTACCACACTGGTAGGAATCTCTAATTTTGCGGAAGTTATTGTTTCGTCAATGGGTACAGTAAAGCCACCATCGGTATTATTGTAATTATTGACACCGTCTTTGAATTCAATACTCACTTCTGATGAACCATCTGCAAATGTTGTAACTGTACTGGCTGCTGCCAAAGGAGTTAGAATCATTAACAAAGTCAAAAAAATTGAGGTTTTTATCTGGTTTTTTTCAATCGCCATGCTATCGCCCATACCCTACCAAAGCGTCTATGACTAAAATACATCGCTTTTTCGACTGATAAAGGCTCACTTCACAATTAATGAATTATGTTCTTCAAGTCAAATTATAGTTGTCCACCTAATGCAGATACGCGTAATAGTATTTCTGCCCCTAGACCCTTGAATATCAACAGACATAACAGAAACCTTGTGATGAAATCTATTTTATGGCGTGACTTCTTGAACTAGAAACTATTCCCCTTGCCATGGAACCTTATTCCAAAGAGCCTGTTACGCTAATTGAGCACGTTTTTCCAGGAGACACCAATGACCATGATACGTTATTTGGCGGCAAACTATTGTCAATAATGGATAAAGCTGGTGGAATATCCTGTTCCAAATTCGCTCATCGCGAATTTGTCACTATTTCGATTGATACTCTGAAATTTATTGCCCCTGCAAGACAGGGTGACTTGCTTGAAGTGACAGGCCAGGTAGTCTACACTAGTACTCACACCGCTTGCTCAAAAGTAACTGCTTTTGCCGTGAGTAAAGCTACATGGGAAAAGAAGAAAATCTGTGAAGGCTACTTTTTCTTTGTTGCGATTGATTCAATGATGCGGCCAATACCAATACCACAATTTGTTGTCGAAAATGATGAGGAACAAATTGAATGGGACAATGCAAAGCGAATCAGAAGCAACATGGTTGGTCAAAAGTAATTGATAGTAGCCCGTAAATTCATTTGAAGGTGCTCGGTGGGATAGACATGACAGTATTGAATGTTGCAATGTTTGGCAGCGATGAGTTAGCCAAAGATGTTGCTAAAGCAACAGACCAAAGGGACGTTCACACTTACGTTCACAAAGAATTAACCGATGGTGAGGCAAAAATCATCTCAATAATTAGACCTGCAAGGTTTCCTGAACGCTTACGTCCGTTATTGAATGCAATTTCTGCAGGCAGAGTAGGTCTAATAGAAATAAACGAAATTGATGCAACTCTAGGAGAGGTAATAGTTGCATTTGCTAGTTCCAGTATTAAGCGAGGCATTGCAGTTATCAGACCATTAGATGGTGGATGGGTTGACCAAGACATGGTTGAGAAAATGTTCTCTCAGGCAGGATTAGATGGATGGCAATTTATGCAACCTGATGGTTTAGAAATTCGTAACCAACTTTACGCATTGATGAACGACATTAATGATGAGTTAATCCAATCAGCACAATCACCGTTGGTGGTCAGTATTGACCAATATTTCAATGTCAAAGGCATTGGACTAGTTGCAATTGGATACGTGCAATGTGGTACGCTGAAAGTTCACGATGAATTACATATCCTGCCGGCAAAAGGTAATGGAAGTACAAAATCACTGCAAGTAATGGATGATGACGTACCAGAGGCTCGTTCAGGAGACAGAGTTGGTATTGCCCTTAGAAATGCCAAAGAAGAATCGCTTAGTAATGGATCAATCATAGTGAAGACGGCGCTGTTAGATAAAAAAACCAACACAGATATCCCATTGTCGGTAATTGAACACAAATCATCTATGTTGAAATTATCAACGTCGCCATTTCAAAAGCGCCAATTAGCACAAGGTGACGTAATCCATATTAGTCTTGATTTACAATTTATTGTTGGGAGAATTAAATCAGTTAACGGCGAAAATTTGGTTGTTGAATGGGAATCTCCGCTATATGTTAGAAGAGATAACCCTGAACAAGCAATTATCTCTCAACTTGATTCAAAACCAAGAATCATTGGGTCCGCTGAACTTCAGCAAAATGAATAATTCGGCTGATTTTAACCACCCCAAATAACGGGGTGTGTTGGAGGAAATTTGCGGTGGTTTGATAACCTAGACAATATGCTTGGATTACTGGGATGCATTCTTCTAGTCGCGTAGCATATTCATCAACTGAGTCAAATGATGTTAAAATCGACTCACTATACCTTGATGGAGCCGCAGGAAAAGTAGTTGCCACCATTGATGAGAGAATGCTAAGCTTGGAAACTAGAACTGGACATGCATTAGACATAAAACTACATTCAATCAACCGGGTGCACCATCATCACACTAGATTAATTCCCGGCTATATTGCCGCTGCTGGGCTAGCCTTGGTTTGGTCTAGTATTCGCATATTTTCTAGCCCAATAGTACAAGCAACAAGTATGATTCTGGGGGTTGGTTTGACGATGGGGTGGGCAGTAACTCGAAAACCAACATTAACCATTGATACAGAAGTTGGAGACTGTCACGTGATTACTGGCAATGATTTTTCGTTACTAAAAGTAAACACTATTCTAATGAAATTACAGCGTGGTTTCTCACTCAGTGATGCTGTTGATGGATTGGAATTGCTTGAGGGTGACACAAGTTATCCACGAAATTCCTCACTTGAGCAACATGAGGTACCTGTTAGCGTGGTTGAAGTTAGTAGACCCGAATCAATCGCTAGTTTTCTTTCGACCGAACTTGCAGAATCTGTAGTAACAGAGCCAGAGCCAAGTTTTTCTCTTGATGCAGAGTTATTTGACTTTGATATGCCACTTCCATCAGCTCCAGAACCAGTGCCTTCTTGGTTAAGCCAAAGCAGCAGACCTGCAGTGGAAAGTTCTCATGCAGGCGATGCATTAATTCAAAGGGGTATCAATAATG
>JAKMFF010000148.1 GCA_022425585.1 Candidatus Poseidoniaceae archaeon | reverse complement strand
GTCCAAATCTATCCATTATGATGTTATAGATTGCAGTATAATCCTCATCTGTTAACTCCAACACCTCTAGTCTTGTTTCTAAGAGGAGTGGCCCAACTTCAGCTTCATTAAATAACCCGGTATGATCATTCATTTTCACCCTGAGATTCTGGTAAAAATTGCGTTGTGCAGGAACTATTTGTCCATCTGCAGTAATAAAGTTTTGAACTTCTGTCAAAATTTCTGTTAATTTCAGTACTTCACTCATGTTGTACCCTCGCCTTTGCTCAATATGTCTTAGCCAATATTACTCTACGTTTAGTCATTTTGCCGGTCATATGACATGGTATTTCTGTGTCATAGTCATCTGTAGAATCACCTAAGAATGTCAAGCCAGTTGCTTTTTCAATAATTTCTGCATGGGCATCAGTTCCCTCAAATGGCATTTGGTAAATCTTCCCATCCTTCACTTCCCCATCCATAGACCAAGTTCCGCTTTCTTCAGTAAACTTTGGTAATTCATTAATGACTCCATCCATGTGGGCAGCTGAGCGTTTTCTAAGTTCATTAGATATTTCAGATAATTTTTCTCGACACAATTTAGCAATATTATCCATTGCAAGTGGTTCTTTTCCACCAGTTCTAAGAGCAGCAAATGCTGTTCCTTGAGCGATGTCTCTGGGCCCAATATCCAACCTAAGAGGGACACCTTTTATTTCCCAATCATAATATTTTTGACCCGCATGGATGTCTCTTGAATCAACTTTAACCCTAAGTCCTGAATCACGTAAAATAGTGGCAATCTTATTTGCTTCACCGATAGTATCGACTTCTGAGTTTTTCCTAATCATTGGGCATATTACTACTTGGAACGGTGCTATATCTGGTGGCATGATTAACCCATTTTCATCGCCATGCATACCAACTATTGCACCTAATAATCGTTCAGACATTCCGTAAGTTGTTTGGTGACAATATTCTTGTTTTGCTTCCTTGTTTTCATATTTGATATCAAACGCTTTTGCCCATTGGTCCCTATAATGATGGCATGAAGCCACTTGTAGTGTTCTTCCATTAGGCATTATAGCATCTATTCCAATAGTATACCAAGCACCAGGGAAGGTATCCCAAACTGGGCGTTTTGCTTTGATGATTGGCAAGCATAATTTGTGCATTAAATTGTCAACAATTTCTAAGTCCTCAGTAATTTGCCTTGTTGCACATTGTTCGTCAGCGTGAGCGGTATGGGCTTCAAAGAAATGTATCTCCCTTACTCTGATAAAAGATCTAGTTTGTTTAGTTTCATATCTAAACGTGTTAACCATTTGATATATTTTCATCGGTAAATCTTTGTGCGACCTTATCCAAAGGGGAAACATAGTATACATTGCGGTTTCAGAGGTAGGTCTGAGAAACATGGGCACATCTAGTTCATTTTCACCTGCATGTTTTACCCAATAAACTTCCTTTTTGAAACCACCTTCTTCTTCTTCATCACGCAGTTCGTCTGGATCCACGCCCTCTTCACGAGCACGCTTGAGTTTAGCGACAAGACTATTCTCTTTGTCAAGTAAATTTTCTGGAATCAACAGTGGGAAATTTACTTCCTCGTGATCCGTCCTTTCCATTTCACTATGAGTTAAACTATCAATTAGTTTCATCGTTTTCCAGCCATATGGCCGCCATACGTCCATTCCCTTGATTGGGTAACGTTTGTCAACCAAGTCGGAGGCTTCGACTATAAACGGGTACCATTCGTTGAAATTATCAACTTTTGAAGGTATTCCTCGCTTCGCCTTAGCAGGACTTTTGCTCATAGTGTTAAGTCGGTGGTTTATCACTCATGAAGATGTTGATTCATCTAGGCTAGTTTTTCTTGTTATTCCATAGATGGCAACTATTGCGGCAAGACACCATACAACTTCAAGAATTAAAAATGCCCATTCCTCGACTAAAAATGCCCTAATTCCTAACAATCCAGATCCTGTTGCCATCATCAGCAGGTAAATGCCATTTTTGCTATCTAATACGTCTCTTGTTTCTAGGATAAATGCTCCAAGAATCAATAGCATACCCCCATAGGCTATAGCCTCAGATAACAGTCCATCAGGTGACATTGTTATCACTTTCTTTTGAAGGCAAATATAATCAGACCAATCAGTCCAATGATGGCCACTAAATCTGGTATTCCGATTCCTCCAGCTTCGCCTCCTAGACCGCTCATATCTTCTGAAATTATCGAATACGACCAACCATCTGACTCCCCAAATTTATAGATATCCATGAGGTTCATTCTTGTCTGTCCATCTCCTCGACATGAACCAATTTCACATGATGACTCAAACAATGATGAAAACATGCCAAATAGGTTTAGCAAGACAAATAGTAATCCTGAAACGGACAATATTACAAGCGGTGACAATTTCGAATTTTTACTTGGTAAATCAGGCATAGCCAAGTGTGGTAAATCCGGCAAAGGTGCTGCTGCGCGTTCTATCACTTCCACCATCAGACTAGGAGTTTGACCAAACTGCTGTGGTTGTTGCTCGAGGCCACCGATTTGGTTTTCCATGTCTCTAGCTTTTACAGGTTTAACATTGGCGATTTTAATACCGTACAGACGGTCTGCTAGGCTTACTAATGCTGCATCTTCTGCAATATCAGAGGCTTCCAAGTCACCATCTAGTAACTTTTTCAAGCGTTCTCTGGCGTCGCTCATGACTCTTCCCCCGTAATCCTACGTGGAAACTTCTTATTGAATAATTCTCTTATTGAATAATTATGCTTTTCCGGCTGCTTCAACTTCTGCCCAATCTTTCATAAATCCTTCAATACCTTTGTCGGTAAGTGGGTGTTTCATCAATTGGCGGAAAATCTTAGCAGGCATAGTTGCCGTATGTGCTCCAAGTTGGATGCATTGTAATACGTGAGTTGGATGTCTTATCGATGCGGCCAAAACTTTGGTAGAGATATCAT
>JAKMFF010000119.1 GCA_022425585.1 Candidatus Poseidoniaceae archaeon | reverse complement strand
TACCAAATCCATGTAATCCCGACATAGAACCATCTTCAGCCAAGGATAAACGGTCACAGGTAATGTATTCTAAATTTTCATCAAGTAGTTTTTTTACTAATTTTGGCACCAATTCTGCTGGATAAGTGCAGTCTGCATCCATTGTAACGATAATGTCGTGACTAGCGATATCAAAGCCAGTTCTGTAGGCTCTGCCGTACCCTCTTCTGTCCTCTAGGTGCACTCTTGCGCCCTTCTTCAAAGCTAACTCTCTAGTTTTATCAGAAGAGTTCCCATCGACAATGAGAATTTCTAATTTTTTACACCAACCAGTGGGTATTGAATCGATAGTCGGCTCGATAGCCTCCTCTTCATTACGAGTCGGGAGGATAACAGTAACGGTCGTGGGTAGAATATCGCCCATAAAGCGGCGTGTAGATTTCCTGCTTTGAAGTCATTGGATAGAAAATTCACACCAATTTTCTTCCATTAGTGGTCAATATTCAAACGCCAATCCCTCATCGCAGTAATAATGCACATAGTGATGATTGCTGGTGAATACCCCCCGAGATGGGGTGGTATTGGCTCAGTAGTCTACCATCTTGCTGGACATTTAGCGTCATTCGGGCATTCTGTCACGATCATCACTAGAAGCCATAATGGCCGAGCACCACCGCAATCTGGGGTGTCAATTGTCGAAGTTCCGTGGCTAAAACTACCAATGACCTTTACTCGTTCTTACGCCAAAAATGCCCTTAAAGCGCTAAAATCTATCCATCGTGAAGACCCTGTGGATGTAATCCATATCCATCTTCCATTGGCCTCTTTTTCAGCCAAGGAATTTAGGTTCATGAAAGAAAATATCGCGCCAGTCTGTTCATCACTTCATGGTTCTTGGCTTGGAGAAAAACAGGGAGTAATTCGGGCAGCTAAGGCTGGTGAATCGGCTACTTGGCTTAATCCAAATGATTTAGCAATTAGATTAACCGCAAAATGGTATGCTAAATATGAGAAAGCGGGTTTGCTTAATTCCTCTATTAGTGTGGCCAACTCAAAGTCAACCTTGCAAGAGTTTAGTAATTGGTATAGCCCAGATAAGAAATTTAATGCCGAGGTAGAATTGTGGGGGTGTGACCACAAAGTGTTTCGTCCATCTAATACCGATGATGAAGAAGAACAATTAGCCCATGAAAAAATTCGTCACCAATATGTTTGTGATGATGAAGCAGCGCTGTCTCATGACATTTATACTAAAACTCCAATGTTATTAGCAGTAGGTCGACTAGTCGCGAGAAAAGGTTACATGACGTTGTTAAGATCAATGCCAAAAATAATTGCCGAAAACCCTGGAGCAAAACTCGTAATTGTTGGAAGAGGGCATATGAAAAAGAAATTATTGAAGGTGGCTAAAAAGTTAGCAATCAGTGATTCGGTATTCATAATCAGTGGGATGTCGTTTGAAGATTTGGCCCAACACTTCCGCAGCGCCAACTTGGTGATTTACCCCTCTTATTATGAGGGTCAAGGACTAATTCCATTAGAGGCATTATCAAGTGGTACGCCGGTGGTTACAGTAGACCAAGCCCCCCTCACTGAGATGATTGATACGTCGGTTGGCAGACTTTTCAAAACAGGAGATTCTGATGACTTAGCAAAACAAGTCAATGCATTACTTGCAGATAAACCGGCACTTGAATCTTTGAGTACGGCGGGCAGGGAGAGAATCCTTGCCGAGTATACCTATGAGCACAATGCAACAAAATTCATCCAAATATATGAGTCAATAATAAAATAACACCATTTGGATAACTACTGGCCTAAATTTATGGGCGAAGCAGCATATATTTCTTGTCAAATGATGTGAAAATTACCATTTCAGGCTTCTTTTTCATATCAAAACTGGTTTTATCAGCATGGTATTAACAAGCGGCTATTTCATAGATGATATCGCAATGGCTATACATGGTCGCACAGCGATTCATAGTGGTATGTTTGGCCGCGCTATTGTTAGGTTTCCTGCCTACCACTTCTGCAGATGATAGTCTGCAAAGTGCCAATACACTAACCGAAGGTGTTTCAGCATCAGGTCAAGTGTGCTATGATGATGGTTGTTCGCCAAATGATGAAGTTGATTGGTGGAGAGTTTACGCTTTCAAGGGCGATATAGTCAGTATTTCCTTTTCTGGAACGCTACCAAATCCCGATTGGTTATGCTTTTGGGGCGATGGATGGGAAGGTGATTATTCAATTCATGACGCAGGAGGAGGACAAATTGCATCGCTAGCACTGAGCGATGATAATCCAACTGGTACTTTGAGCAAAACCATGAACACAGCAGATTGGGTTTATGTAAAAATAAAAGGCAAAGATAGCTATTGTAATGATGCTATCGATTATACTTTGACTGCCTCAATTGATTCTGGCGATAGAGATACCGATGAGGATGGTTACATCGATACCGAAGATTCCTGCGATAATACTCCGGGGACTTCAGTGTACGACCGCAAGGGCTGTATTGACTCAGACTCTGATGGTTATTCCGACCCTGAGGTTGGTTGGGGCCCAAATAATGGGGCCGATGCATTTCCTTACCAACCAACCCAGTGGCAAGATTCGGACAATGATGGCTTTGGCGATAATTTAGATGGCTACCAAGGTGATTTTTGTACTTACAATTCGGGTGGTTCATACAATGACAGATATGGTTGCTTAGATTCAGATGGTGACGGATTTTCAGACCCCGATCCTGGCGGCTTGTACGGAGTCAGTGAGTGGTTTGCTCATCCAGTTGGCTTAGCCGATGCTTTCTCGCTGGATAATACTCAATGGACAGACACCGACGCAGATGGCTATGGAGATAACTGGGAAGACCCAATGTGGAATGAAACGCACATTGCATGGGGTATTGGTCAATGGCTAGAAATGGCTACTGAGCCTGATGCATGCCCGTTTATCACTGGTTCATCATCTTCAGATCGATTTGGTTGTACTGATACAGATGGCGATTCGTACTCTGATGGCGATGAGAATTGGACCATGTACAACGGATCTGATGCTTTCCCACTGGAACCGACTCAATGGCAAGATTCAGATTATGATGGCTGGGGAGACAACCAATCTTTCGGGGCTTCACTAATCGATGATTTCCCCGATAATCCAACGCAATGGCGAGATACTGACAAGGACGGTTGGGGCGACAACCAAACTTATGGAGCTTCACAAGTAGATGATTTCCCACTAGTTCCCTCACAATACCTTGATACAG
>JAKMFF010000094.1 GCA_022425585.1 Candidatus Poseidoniaceae archaeon | reverse complement strand
CACCAAGATGCATGTAATTCTGCGATTCAGAGTCGACGAATGTGTCGGACAAGACGCTCTGACCACATTTATTGGACATCACCATCAAACCGATCACACAAGGCGGCAGATTAGACGGTACAGAGGTAAGGTCGACGATGTTGTAGATGTGGTTACAACTGATGGTTATTTGGTAAGACTAAAACCTCTTATCATTACCCAAAAGAGAGTTCAAACGTCAGTAAAGCAAGTAATGAGGTCAAAAACACGAGATTTGTTACTCGGATATGCAGCAAAGAGCACATACGCCAAATTACAGGAATCAATCCTCGGTGGAGAACTCGAAGAAGATATTCGCAAGACTGTAAAACCGATTTATCCAATCAAGTCGGTATCGATTAGAAAGAGTCAACTGCTGCAATCCGGTGTAGTAACTGAAAAGGGCCCTACTCTAGATGAAATTCATGCCGAAGAGGCCAGAATTGCTGCAGAAGTTAAGGCAAAGAAGGCTGCAGCACTCGCTGAAGCAATGGAAGAGGAAGATGGTGACTCACCGTCCATCCTCGATGCTGCTGAGGCAATGGGACCAGACTCAGACGAAGAGATTACAGAAGAATCCAATGTTGTAGAAGATGTAGTAGTTGCTGAGGAACCTATGACTTCTGATGAACCAGAAGCAACAGAATCTGCAAATCAAGATTACAGCAGCATGACTGTCGCTGAATTGAAAGAATTGTTGAAAGCTGCTGGAAAACCTGTTTCAGGTAAGAAAGCAGATTTGATTGCTAGATTACAAGAATAATCATGCTAAGGTGTGTCGGTATATGGACCGAATAGGCATCATCGGTGGAACTGGGTTAGTTTCCATTGACATCGAGGCGCAGCATGCTACTGAGTTGGAGTCTCGAGATCTCGAAGTAATTCGAACAGATGAGGTAAGTGTACAAACTGAATTTGGTCAGGTTCCACTAAAGTGTATCTCTATTCAACATAATGGAAAGGTTAAGGAATTAATTTTCCTCCAGCGCCATCACAATGAAGGAAGTGCAAATAAGCCTCCTCACATGATTAACCACAAAGCTAACATCAAGGCGTTGCAGGATTCAAAATGTGATGTAATAGTGTCTGTTTGTTCGATTGGAGCGATTGTTAGTGATTTGCCACCTGGTAAAGTAGCCCTCGCAGGTCAGTACATTGATTTTACAGGTATCGAAACGAGTTTTAATGACACTTTTGCAGTTTTCACATCGGTCACAGAACCATTCTCTGCAGAACTGAACAGTTTGCTTGAAAATATTCTGCGCAATTCACAAGATTTCTCCACTAAAGAAAAAATGTATTACACTTACTGGTTAGCACAAGGTCCACATTTTGAGACCAGAGCAGAAGTTGACGCCATCGATAAATTAGGTGGGGAAATGGTCGGAATGACGATGGCAAGAGAAGTCAAATTAGCAAATGAATTATCGATTCCATATTCTGCAATCTGTATCTCGTCAAATTGGGCTGCTGGAAGAGAGCCAGGCGATCCATCAGCCGATTTGTCGCATACCCTTGTTTCTTCACAAGCAAATCAGCGTTTAAATCCGGTAATACAATGTATCTTTGAGCTCTTATCCGTTTGAGAAAGTTATATTCTGTGTCTGCATTAAGTCTAACCATGGAAGGCATGTCGGTAACTGATTGGGTCTCTTACGAACCAGCAGATGAGTGGGAGATAATGATGAAAAAGGTCGCAGAATTCCATCATAAGCATAATTTTGCAGGTAAAAATGGTCATGATATGGGCTATAGAATCGCTTTAACAGTTGAGGAATTAGGTGAACTTTCAGCAGCGATTACCAAAGGCAAGCCACTAGAAGAATGTGCTGAAGAAATGGCAGATATATTGATCTTGTTAATGGGTCATTCAATAGCGATGAAAATTGATTTAAAATCTGCCTTTGAAAAGAAATACCACAGAATAATGCAAAGAAAAGCGTTAACAGGTAGGCTAGGTGTAAGAGTCACCGAGTATCAAAATGATAACTAACTGAGGTTTTTTATGTCATTCAAGCAGAAGTGTTTCAACACATCAGAAGATACAAGATTTCAGAATTTTATATTACTCTTAATTGTTTTAAACGCCGTTATGATTGGTATTGATACATTTGAACTTAACACTGATTTGAAAGCTGCTATCGATATTGCAGATACTATTGTTCTGTACATCTTTATTGTTGAGTTATTGATTAGATTAGTTGCTCATGGTTCAACATTTTTTAGTGATGGTTGGAATAATTTCGACTTCGTCATAATTATTATTTCACTTGCCCCATCTTCTGGTGCCTTCAATGTCTTCAGGGTATTTAGAGTGTTTAGGGCGTTACGCCTCGTGTCGTCAATGCCGGAAATGCAAAGAATGGTTGAGGCTATGATAAGATCACTAAGAGGTATTGCAGCCATAAGTTGGTTACTTTGTATTGTTGTATACGTATATTCAGTAATGGGAACTGTTTTATTCGGTAGCGGTGGTGAATATGGCGAGACCTATTTCGGAAATCTTGGCTTATCAGCTTACTCATTGTTCCAAATTATGACTCTAGAGTCTTGGTCTAATGGCATTGCTAGAATGGTTATTGATGAGCAAGGTTGGTGGGCTGCAGCATTTTTCATATCCTTCATAATAAGTACATCATTTACTTTCCTAAACATGTTCATTGCTGTTTTCACTAACAC
>JAKMFF010000092.1 GCA_022425585.1 Candidatus Poseidoniaceae archaeon | reverse complement strand
GATATAGACTGGGAAGTGCCCGCCAATGAACCAATCGGAATACAAAACTTGTTGATTGAAGTTGACCCAGATAATTTAGTTACTGAAGACTCAAACCGCACCAACAACCTAGCCAATGTTGAGATATTTGTTGGCCGAGTCCCCACTGCTCAAATAACAGTTATAGATGACGTTTATACTTTTGAAAATGTCACAATCGATGCATCTGCAAGTTTTGATGAAGATGGTGGAGGAGTTACCTGCCGATTTGCAGTTGAAAAACAACCAGGATTAATTGATAATGTTGACAGTGAAGACTGCATTATTGAGTATAATTGGAGTGACGGACGAGCTTGGAATATCCAAGTAATCGTTACTGATGATGAACTTGATACTGACATCGTTGATGTTACTGCAACTGTGCTAAATCGTGCACCATACATGAACCTTACAATAATCGATAGCCTAGGTAATGAAATTACTAATATTGGTGTTGACCAATTTGTTACTGCTGATGCTACCGACAGCGGAGATGTCGATACCATTTCCCCCTCTGGCCAAGAAGTCACGATAACCTGGCCTGGCCTAAATTGTAACGAAGGAACCACTCAGCCAACTTGTACATTCCTTGCCAATCAGGAAGGTCCTATGACCATAACCGCAATTGCTGAAGATGACGATGGCGAGATTACCAATATTACTACTACCCTAGATGTATTGAACGTTGCACCTACATTATCCAACCCAGAACTTTGGCAAGCAGGGCAAAACCAATCAGTTGATGAAATGGGATATTGGAACCTCAATGAAGACGAGACTGTAATTCTAAGAGCAGTAGCAGATGATACGCCGCTGGATAAAGACACTGTTATTATTGAATGGACGCCTTCTGACTTGGACGAAAATTGGACTATTACTACTGTTGGACCGTCTTCACAAACAACGGTATCTTGGCCAACTTCCGGACTTCACACACTTACTGTAGTTGCCTATGATAATGATAATGTCAAATCTGAAGTTCGTAGTGGGATTGTCAACATCACAAATGTCGCTCCAACAATTGCCAGCCTAGGCTCGACACAACCGATTTTCGAAGATAACAATATTACCTTCACAGCAGAAGTAGATGATACTGCTTCTGACCTAGAATCTTTAGTAGTATGTTGGGATTTGGACTCTATTGTCGACGAAGATGGAGATGGTTTTACCGACAATGATTGTGATATTAACGGCTTAGAAATGACTACATCATGGCCAGATAGTGGCATTAGATGGATTACTGCAACCGTTACAGATGATAACGGTGCGGCTGATTCAACCAGCATCAATGTGAGCGTGATCAATACTGCGCCCAGAGCAAAAATAACCAATTCCACAGACGTTTTGGCACTCAATGAAGGCGATAATTTGACCTTGTCAGGAATTACTACAACAGATACCGCTAATGATAAATTATCGCTGAGTTACGCATGGGATAGTGACCACTTCGATTCTGATTTAGACGGTGAAAAAGCAGGAGATATTGATTTCTATGGTGAAGAATATCTAATCACTGACCTTCCTGCAGGATCATGGACAATAACCCTAACAGTGACTGATGATGATGGCGAGATGAGCACCGCCAGTATTGATATCAAGGTTAAAGCCAAGCCTGCTGATAATTTCCTAGAATCAATTACTGATTCCGTAGGTGGGGTTGGGACTATGGTGATTGGTATCCTAGCAATTGTAATAATCGGCTTAGCTGCATTCTTACTTTTCACTAGAAATTCAAGACCTTCCCCTGAAAAATTCACCGACTTCAATATTGGCGGCACAACCAGCCAATTTAGTGACCCAATAAACACGCCAGGGGCAGATGCTGGATTTGGCTTGTACCAACAAGAGGCGTCACAACCCGACCCGTATGCTGCATATAATCCAGTTACGCAAGACAATGCGCAAGTCGACCCATATTCCACCTACAATCCAACAACTCAAACCGTAGCTCAGCCTGCACCTGCACCAGCACCAGCAGCACCTGCACCAGCGCCTGCACCGGTTCAACAAGGCCCACCACTCCCGGCAACCGGGCTTCCACAAGGCTGGACTATGGATCAATGGCAGCATTATGGCGCACAATACCTAGCCGCCCAAAACACCGCTCCGGCTCCGGTTCAACCAACAACTACAGGTACCACAACACAATCGGCAACTAGTAATCTAAACGATTTATTAGATGACCTAGACTTGTGAAGTGGAAAAATGGCAAACCTGTGGAGTTTCTTTGGCTTACCTGATCCTGATGGTAGTGTCAAGAAACAAAAGAAGGCCACGGGTAAAAAACCAGAAAACTCACCGTCCAATGA
Source organism: Candidatus Poseidoniaceae archaeon (assembly GCA_022425585.1). The sequence continues at coordinate 656 of JAKMFF010000092.1, read as the reverse complement.
ATTAACAACAAATAGTCTAACTCAGCAAACTATTGTCGAGATTGAACCAGAGGCACCCACATTACTAACAACTCCAGTTGCTGATAAACCAATCATTGCTAAGAGTGTCGTGCCACCTAATTGGAATGGCCCATTAACTGCAGATGGTGATGCATTTCATGATTTAGGAGTTCAAAATTTGGCCAGAAGATCGTTTCCTTCCAGAGCATTAAGATACGTCGCCCCCAATGAAAAGAAGCAGATACCAACGCGAGGTATTGCTCAAAGAGTTGCTAATGGTGATACTGTTATTGTCGATTTGAGGAGTATGTTCCACATGGACTCGCACCAAAATGCCTGCCGCAGAGAATTAAAGCTGATGAGTGAAGAAGTTGGTGTCGGGATTTTCGCTCTGGATTCAGAAGATAAGTTGTTAATGATCCCCGGCAGTGACGTGATTGTCGATACTGGCAACCATGATTTAGGCATTAGTACGCTAATGAAATAACAAAAACGTCGGTAATTGGCTTAAAAAGGGTATTTGACTGCCTATGATGTGGCCGGGCGATTTAAAGTTCCTTTCTCGGGATTAAGTGGTTCATACATACCTCATTTTACATCATCAATGATAATGATTATTCCATTTATGCTAACAGTAACTTGGCTATCTGCCACAG
>JAKMFF010000087.1 GCA_022425585.1 Candidatus Poseidoniaceae archaeon | reverse complement strand
CTTGAATTCTGCTACTTTTTCCTCTGCTGCCAGATGGATATCCATAGTTCCGGCAATTGCCCTAACGCTTCCGCTACCAGCACCATATTTTGTAGTTGCATCAACCATCGCTTTGACTACCTTTGGATGAGTTGTAAGATTCAAATAATTATTGGCTGAAAGCATTATTGTTGGTTTACCATTCATCGAACATCTCGGTTGGTTAGGGCTTTCCAATGTTGGTGGCTCCCATAACAAAGATTGGCTAGATAACTCCTCGTATCGCTGTTTCATCCACGTCATGTCGCCTGGCATAGTACCGTCTCAGGCTGCCCCTAAACTCGGCACTTCAAGTGGTTTTGTATTGCTAAAACTTCCATGAAAGTCAAAAAGGATTAGGATTTGGCAAGCCCATGCGCATCACAGGTGTTGTTAGTAGTGGTCTTGGCAGAGCACATGTCTTTATGGCGCAAAAGCACTATCAAGACCAATTTCAATCACTAATGGGAACTTCTGTGTGGCCGGGAACTCTAAACCTAACTGTTGCCGGTGATGATTTGCGAGATTACATTGCACTTAGGTTGAAATCGGGAATCGATACACTAGATGCATCAAGCGAGCTTATTTCACAGGCAAATGAGGTCTCTATTGATGATTTAGCAGCCAATAGAATCCGTGGTTTCTTGCGAGATGGTATTTCGTTTGGTGGTGCAACTGCCTTCAAGGCTACATTTAATTTCAGTGATAAAATGGTTGATTGTGCGGTTCTAATTCCAGATTTGACCAGGCATTACGACGTAGTGGAAATCATTTCAGCAAAATTCCTGAGAGAACATTTCTCGATAAGTGACGGTGACGAAGTAGTAATCGAATTACTTTGAGTCATGAGGAATATATGGTAATTTACCAATCTTCGACCACTCGTGGTAGAGCATGCTTTCCATTTCCAACGAGGCGCCTTTTTCCCAACGACTAATCATAGTTCTCTCAATATAATCTGCTTGCGGAAGTTGGGTAAAGGTGAATGTTGAATCTGCTGAATCATCATGAGCGAAATTTGGCCAAACAACATCCCACAACACAAGCCATTCTGGCGGTGCTACACCAAAATCAACTGATTTTTCTGGATAATCAATAGCATCTTTGATTTCCTGCTCGGTTAATTCGCCAACAGCTAATCGGTGCAATGCCATAGCCGTCCTGCGCACTTGGTTCCACAAGAATGCCTCACCAATGATTTCGAATCCAACTATTCTGCCGTCTACCTCCCAAGGACTGCAGGAGTAAATTTTCCTAATTGGGTTTTTACCCTCTTCAAGGCGGGCAAAATTTCTAGCATCATAAATTCCAACAAATAATTTCAGCCACTCAGCAAATTTCCCATTAGGGTCAGACCATCCTTGAATACCTTCAAGCCGGTATCGATATATTCGATGTATCGCTAATCTCGGATTCCAGTCATCTGCTACTTCTTTAACGTCAAGAAATACTAGCCCATCGCACAATTGGTCATCAACAGCTCTCACCATCTTGCGTTTGTTCAAAGATTCCCACAGGCTCTTGGCGAGTTTTACTGTCCCACCATTCCTACGAACATTAACTCCAGCATCTGTTCTACTAGACAGGACTAAATTATGGCTAGTTTCTTTGGAATCTAGCCATTTTAATTTACGAAAAACACGTATCAATTCACCTTGTACTGTTTTAACATCTGGCTGAATTTGACTGCCGTGAAAATAGCGACCAATATATCCAATGGTAAATGCGAGGCGAACTCGCTCTTCCATCTAATCACTTATTCCTCGGTCAAAAGTTTAGCAGCTTCTTCTGGAGTGTACCCAAGACCGCCAACAGACCACTGTATTGCCGACTTTATCCAAGGCATGACCATATTGTTCGACTTGGTTGGGTCGATAACTTCGATAGCATCAACAAGATTTCTAGCAGCCATGTAAAGACGGTCATCAGTTGGTATATCTGCTAGCGCCAATCTTGTAGCGTATCTCTCGTATTCTTTTACTGCGGCTGG
>JAKMFF010000321.1 GCA_022425585.1 Candidatus Poseidoniaceae archaeon | reverse complement strand
CTAAAGGGGTCACTATTGAATCCACTCCTAGTGGTAAATTAATACCCGATTGGCTAGACAAGGCAATAATCGACGACAAAGCCAATAATATCGTAATCATCTATCCAAGTGAATCAGCCCGACAAGCCTACCTCTCACAAATATCATTAAAGAAGCCCTCACTAGATTCCTCTAAGCACCTAACCATCAAGCGGCTTGTTAGAGCCCTACTTACCGATTACCGCCAACCAAAGGTTTTGGATGATGATAGTATACTGCTAGGTCTGGTACATCACGAATGCACTATTCGAGCCAATAAAGGTAGGTTTCCATTCATCCATAGACAAGATAATCAGTGGAGTTTGACAAAAACCCAAAGGTTACAGAAGTTGCACAAAGAACTTACTTGTTTACCGAAACTTCCTATTTGGGAAACAGACCCAGGGGTTGAAGAATTTCGCAAAGCCCTACAAAAAATTGAGGACAAGTCCGCAGGCATACATCCAGATTTGATGAACATCAGGCTACATCAACTATTGATCAACCAAGAAGGTGACTCGTTACCATTTACCTTCAACGGGGTGGACGGGATTTTATTATTGAATCAACCACCAGAGTTTACCCCAATCGAGCGTGAAATTTTCAATTGCTTAGCAGAACTAATACCCGTTCACCAATTATCCAATCCCGGTCGCTTTAGATTAGGTTATGGAGGGGCATATCTCAAAGACATTGCATGGTGTAAGCAATCAGAAATACCTACATGGATTCCGCCACATGCGTTATCAGAAGAGACCTATGATGCCCCTTGGCTCTCAGCAGCGGGCAAATCTAGACAATCTAATTACTACCAAGTAATGGTGGAGCGGGCAGAACATATTATCGATGCCACGTTTAACCTGCTAGACGACATTGAGTTAATTCAAGATCAAAAAGTAATAATTGTTGATGCAGCAATAGATAGCAGACGAAATAATTGGGAAGAACGACTTAGAGCTAGAGGGATACTTGCCAATCCAGTAGAATCCGTGATTGGAGAGGTGCCAATAATCCAAGAATTAGTCTATCATTTGTCTCTATGTAGTGGCTTAGAAGCATGGTCATTTGAGCGGATTCGTCGCTTGGCCAATAGTGCAAATTTAACGATTCAATTTGATGATGAAATTACCCACCCAGAAAATCCACTAATCAAACCCCGACCACACATTGACATTCTGGAGAAAATCTCACGTAGTTTTCATGTTCTTGGAGGGCCTGGTGCTGGAGAAAGATGGTTACAAACACTAGCGAATAAAATGCAGCAATTAGGAGATTTTGATGACCAAGCCGCGGTAAAACAAGAAGAGACTCAATGGTGGTTAGCCAACGTAATTAGACTATGCAATCCATTAATTGACCAAGAGATATCGACTGAAAATTTGACTGGCTGCCACTCAGGACAAAATTTGCCGTTGATAGCTAAACCCGAAACAGGGTTTGCGATGCTAGAATCACTAATCAAATGTATTAATTGGGAATATCTCATGGCAGATGATAAACAATTTAATCGATGTATAAATGCAGTAAATACCTTGACAGGAACATGTTTTGAACTGCAAAGCCTAACCAGTAATGACCACAAGGTAAAGCTAAAATTTATCGATATAATCAATATGATTGTCACCAAAGAACAGAACTCAAAACTAAGAATTGAATGTGATAATGTTAAGATATTGACTCCTAGTGAAGCGTTTGGACAAACTGCTGACATCATGATATTAGCAGGCTTAGACTCAGAGTCATGGTCAATGAAACCAGATAACGTGCCCTGGCTAGATTCATTGACAAAGGTCAAACTTGGTCTTAGTAATTCAGATATCAAAATACGACAGGCACGGCATCAATTGCGCCATTTACTCAATTCCTGTGATAGTATGATTATTATTGATACTTCTTTAGATGAAGCCGCAACACCAAGCCCGCCGCTTGCTGAATGGTTAGAAGACGTTTCATTAGATGTCAAAATATTTACCGAGCCCCCCAAATTTGTTGAACAATTATCATATTCTCGAGACAATAACCAGCGGTCATGGGATTTGATTGAAACCAAAGGCAAGAAGTCATTAAAATTGCGCTTATTTTCCACTGAAACATTGGAAGGAGTTCAATACGGGACAAAATCTGGTACCCGGGGCAGGGACATAAGACAACGCTCTGGTTTATCGATTAGAGCAGGAATAACCCCTGAAAAATTACCCAATAGCAAAAACTCTTTGGCTATGTCCATGGAATTGCCAATTAATACTGAAAGACATAACAATCAACCAACAATAAAAAGCGTTGAGCAAGGCGAAGCGCTGCCTTGGGACTCGAGAGATGGAATGATTTCTTACAGCAAGTTAAACCTTCAACCGGGACGTAAATCTGCTGAATCTGATACTAGAGAATTTGCTACATGGCCAAATCTAGGAGTACGAGTCAATGGTAATATCACTAGTCCAAGCATTGACCCCCGCCCCCTGCCAATGCAACATGATTTGACTCCAACTATACAATCGGTGATGGGGAATACTGGCGAGGTAATAGCTCCTAAGCGCTGGTCGGCATATAGATTACAATCTTGGCTGAAGTGCCCAAGACAAGCTTGGCTAGCCGATATCTTGAAAGTGTCAACAGCCGAAGTTCAGGATGAGGACATTGACAACAGAACACGCGGGTTGTTGATGCACGACATCGAAGCAGAGATTTTATCGAAAATTGGCACCCCGGTTCTTGAACAACCATCGGAATCTTCTGAGCCATTATACATGTCAAAATTAGGCGATGAAGAATCTCTTTGGAATGCGGCGCTTGATTATATCAAGACAGAAAGCCCCTGGCTTAATAGAAAAAATGCAGTTTCAGTACACCGATGTAGGGAATTAATTGGAGTAGAGCCAGAACAACTCCAGCAATGTATTGCGGGGGAAATCGAACTTGAGCCTGGGGGGAAAGTTCGCAATTATCTTCAAGCCAGTTTAGCATTAAAACAATCCTCTGCACTGGTATGTGAATGGCGAATAGGGAATGATAAAGGTCACCAATTAGCCATTGAAGGGCAAACGGATTCTGGCCAAAATCAAAGTTTTATCTTATCTGGTAGAATAGATAGAGTTGATGAATTATACCTGCCAGGTAGAGTAAGCGAAGGACGATTAATCATAATTAGAGATATGAAAACAATCAATGGTCCAAAATTCAAAGACCGCGGTCATAGGCATAGGCGAGCAATTTTTGATGAATTACAACTGGCACTGTACGCAAAGGCTTGGGAGGCTGCCTATCCAAAAGATCGAGTCGTTGGCGTGGGCATTACCGAGGTTGGCGAGGATACGCAGTATTACGTTGAATTAGATACAGAATTTATCGGTTTAGTCGATGAACAAAGCATTGGTAATATCACAACTTATACCAGCAATACTTATCGGGACAAACAGGAACAATCACCTAATCAAAGTAATGGCTTTAGGGCATGGTTAGATGAGAGATTAACCACCGCAATTCGAGTAATAAATAGTGCCAACTCAGGCACGGCGAACCCAACGGTTAGTAACAATTGCAATTATTGTAAAGTTCGCAGAATGTGCCCAACTTCCTCTTTGGAGGCTGAGTCATGAATTTCGAATTAAATGAAAGTCAGTTGATGGGCTTAGATTTAGACAAACATATTGCAATTGATGCTGGAGCAGGGACTGGAAAAACTACCGTGATGGCTGAACGCTATGTTCAACATTTACTGGCGAAGTATCAAAGGGCGAAAGAATTGCTGCCAAACGGCCCAAGAGTGCCTTTGCAAGGTCACGGTTCGCTAAGGGCTCCAGCACGGGAACGAACCGACCTTGTAGAGTGGAAAGGGCTCTTGCCCAGTGAAGTTGTAGCGATTACCTTTACTCGAAAAGCCGCTGCCGAATTACGCAGTCGAATTCGCAGTACGCTAAGTAAGACCGATACCAATCTACACTCAATTTCCCACGGCGACGTTGAGATGCTACTTACCAGTCTTGAGGATGCGCCAATATCGACTATTGATGCTTTTCTTGCTAAACTAGTCACGCCCTATCTCGATATTTTGTCGGCTCAGCCAGCCGGTCAGCAAATCTCAGAAGTACGCTCTCCAATGCTAATTTCGGAAACCATCAACTCTGCTTGGCGTATCAGAACAAATATTGATGCAGAAGAAGCGGGAGTTAGAGGTGATCCTTACGGCTTTGTTGAATCAAGGAATAATTTAGCAATATTGCTAGGCGGCCAGAGTAATGCAGAAACAGTTCTTTCCGGATTACTAAACACTTCACTATTTGTCGAAGAATCCAAGCGCTCGCTTCGTGAGAAATCTAAATCAAAAGGCATTTCATGGGATGATTCGAAATTATTGGAGCCGGACATAATTCTTGATATGATTGGAGAGCCAGCAGCAGAATTTATCGAACCTTTCAACAAACAAGTTAGGGAACTACTGAACCAATACATCGACTTGTATATGGAATATTACAGTAGTTACGTCCAAGATTGTGAGGCTGAAATTGGCACTGATAAAACTAGATTTAACCAATTGGTAGAATTAGTAAGAAATACTATGCCAGAAGATAATATTGGCAAACTACAATGGTGCTGGCTAGTGGTAGTTTGTTGTACAGACAGTGACAAACCATCTCATCTCCCGCGTGGAAAATTACCCAATGCAGATAATTGGCACCCCGGGATTCATACCAACAAAGGGAATGTTGTTGGCCCGTCCGCACAACAAAAAAATGCGGTAACTACCCAATCAACCATATTAGCAAATCAAATCAAAGAACTGCTCAACAGTAATTATGGAAGATTAGCAAAAATACTTGGTCGCAGCTCTTACACATTCGACCCTAGAATAGATCTGGCGTATTTACCAAATGACAGTACGCTAAACTATCTTGATTTGGGGGCCGAATTATCGCCATCTCCACCGCCTGGTCGCTTGAGAATATCCAAAGATTTACAATTACAGGTGCTCAAAGACCTACTCAAAGTCCACCGAGGTTGCCAAGAGATTCTCACCCTTAGAAAAATGCAAGAAGGCGTTCATGATTTTGATGATATTCAGCGGCTTGCTGCTGATTTACTCTTAGCCCGGTGCCCCGACATAATTCGATATGAATATCCAACAGAAATGGTTGAATTACTCGACGACCTTGGTGATGAACCTTGGAAAGACGGCCATATTGCAAGAGTACGTGCAATACTGCCAAAGTATCCAAATTGGGCTGAAGATTTTGAACGCAGAGTGACTATTTTACAAACGATTAGACAACAATATTTGGCTTTCATTATTGATGAATATCAAGATACCAACCCGGCACATTTCAGACTATTAGCTAGATTATGGGGCTCTAGAGATTTTGACAAAACCTCGGACTACCACGGTCCTTGGGACCCGACTGTTTGTGTTGTCGGGGATATGAAACAGAGCATTTACCGATTTAGACAAGCCGAAGTTACAGTTATGCGTAGAACGGTTGAATACATCAAGCAGATGAATGCAATTGAATTTGCTAACACTGAATTTGAATTCCGTGATACTAGTAAGGCTCGCGACCCGAGGCCAATTTTGGGCCAAGACTCGTTTAAGTCAGGGCCAGGTTTGAATGATTTACCAAAGGGGTCAAGAAAGTGGCGCCATGTTGAAATCTATGCTGATGATAACGGTCAATTTGTTTCTGAAGAAAGGAAAGAGAGCCGCCGCTTAGGGCATATCGATTTAACATCAAATCATCGAACAGCTCACGACTTATTACGCACACTGAATCAAATGTTCATTGATGTTTTTGACCAACGCCACCAAAGTTTACCTGGAGATTGGCATGCCGAAGCGCAAAGCCTCATCGCTAACAAAAAAGACACACCAAACGGCAAATTAGAATGGCTTATGCCGATGAAATTAGCTAATTCATCATCTCAGCCGGGCAATAAATTGTTTTCCGACCCTAACCCCAAAACCATCCATTTAGAACATGAAATGATTGCATTGCGCCTGCAAAACCTAATCCAAGGTAAGGCATGTAAGTTGTGGAATCCGGCTAAACGTGAATACACGATTTTGGAAAAGCCGACAGATTTAGTTGAACCAAGTGACGTAACTATATTGGTTCATACTAGAAAACACATCGCAGATTTAATC
>JAKMFF010000071.1 GCA_022425585.1 Candidatus Poseidoniaceae archaeon | reverse complement strand
GATACTAGAAAATGGGGCCCACCTTTTACCACTGGTTTTGATGGAAAACAGGTTGCTGCATACTTCCTTGCTTGTAACCGCGGTAAACAAATAATTACCATGAATCTAAAACAAGAAAAAGCGAAACTGCTAGAGTTGATTGCCGATGCTGATGTGGTTGTGGAAAATTTCAAGCCCGGTACACTTGAGCGCATCCTTGGAGAATTGCCAAAAGACGTCATCTTGTGTTCAATAACCGCATATGGCCAAGATGGTCCAAGACGAGATGAGCCTGGTTACGACATCGCATTACAAGCAAGAAGTGGAATCATGAGTATTACTGGTGAGCCAAATGGTGCACCGGCTAAGGTCGGTGTAGCATGGATTGATGTCATCACTGGACTAAATGCGTGTAATGCTATCCTTGCAGCAATAATTCACAAGATGAAAACTGGTGAATCAAAGAAAATTGATATTTCATTGTGGGATTGTGCCATTGCCGCACTTGTTAATCAAGCCCACAACGCCCTTGCTAGTGGTAAAGACCCGCAACGAATGGGAACCGCCCATCCAAACTTAGTGCCTTACCGAGCGTTTCAAGCCAGTGATGGATGGTTTGTCATTGGTGTTGGCTCGGATGATCAGTGGGCAAAACTATGTGGTTATTTATCGATTGATTTCAAAGAAGCATGGGCAGAAAATGCTGGGCGTATTAGCGACCGCGAGCAAATTGAAGCAATGCTTGCGGAAATTGTGGGCAAACACAGTCGCGCAGAATTAGAGGAGTTACTCAAAGGAATTCCTTGCGCACCGGTAAACACGGTTACTGAGGCTTTAGCAGACAAACAGTCAGCAGCGCGGAATTTGGTAACACCATACAATGACGTAGATGTCTTAGCCAGCCCGCTTAGATTCTATTAGCCTAAAACGAGAATAAACTGGTTTGACCACTTTCTCTGATAAGACCAGCCTGAGTTAATTTCTCCATGGCATTATCCATTCGACGTTGGCTGAATTGCCGGTCAATTTGTAAAAACTGTTTGAGTCCTGCAACATCAATTTCGCCCATTTGTAGTGCTTCAGAAGACACTTCATTTGATGGATGATTGCGGAAGATTTCACGAATCTCATCAAGACGCTGCGGAACTTCCTTGTCTTTTTCGGCACAGATTGTTTCAATATCGCCAAATTGTTTGATTAGTTTAATGCCGGTTTTCGGACCAATTCCGCGAATTCCGGGATGGAAATCGGTACCAATCATAATTGCTAGGTCAATTAGTTGGTCGGTGGATAAATCATGTTCACCTAGTAAGTCTGCTAGAATTATTTTTTGTGCTTTGACTACCCTGCCGTGTTGCTTATTTCCCGCAGTCATCATATTTCGAATCAATACTGGTGTGCCGTACAATAGTGCATCCCAATCTTGGGTCGCTACCGCATCTAATTGACCGATTCTGGCCATAACTGCGGCTTGTCCTTCACCTTCCGCTTTAGCCGCAACCCATGGAACACCCAGTAAATCGAGCAATTGTTTAGTTTCCTCAACCATTTCTGGCGTATAGGAAATTATCCGCTGAGCCATCTTTTGTGCCAAGGCAAAATCCCCAGCATCAAGCGCCTCTTGGTGAGTCTTTCTTGCTTCATCACGACGTGCTTTACGGATGGCTAATTCATCGGCTTTCAGTTCAGGAGCTTTGCCGTCAAAAATGAACACTGGCTTGATTCCCGCAGCCAGTAACGAAGTGGTTCGGTTAAGAAAACCCATCAAATGTGACACAACTTTGCCGTTGCTTGACTTTAGTGGACCGCCATCACCCTCTGGAGAGCGATCACGAATTGTGGTTAGAAATTGGTATGCGGTCAGGAATGCATCAACCCCTATTCGCTGACCTGAAAGGGCGGCTAACTCAAGGTTCTCCGGTTGCGCGAGGTCTCGAAGATTACAGCCCATATGGTTGACTACCGGTCTAAGCATGTCAATATTTGCATCCGATTTGGTCAATTACCAGAATCGTCTAGTGATAACATGGCGGAGTTGATGGCATGTCTTAGAGGCTGGCATGTCGCGCTGGCTACTGCTGAGGTTGGGGCTTTAGCACCGCAAACAAAATTTGTGGCTATGAGCCCACGTTTGCTGGCCAGTAGTAGTCAGTTAGAGGCTACAGAATTACAGCAAATCATAACTTGCTCCAGCGGAGTTCAATGCTTCTTGAATGATTTTGTTAGTATTAATCTTGAGCAAGAGACCATTGAGGATTTATTACAGAAGGTGACTCAAATGATTCAAGATGCCAAATTCAAAGGCTCTCTAGCGGTTAGAACAATGAGAATTGACGGCCGAATAAACGGCTTTTCAACTCAATCTGCCGCCGGCAAAATCGGCTCAATTGCCGTGGCTGAACAATTCACTATTGATTTAGAAAATCCCGAAATTGAAATTGGTCTAATTGCCGATGGTGGGTCTAATATTGTGGCATGTGGTTGGCTGGTTGGCAATTTTGACGACTCGATTGGCACAGCTAATAGAAGGGCGACTGAACGGCCGTTCTTTCGCCCAATTAGTTTAGACCCTCGCTTAGCAAGACTTGCGGTAAATCTAGCATGCGGACCAATCGATAAGCAGGCTGTACTTGACCCAATGACTGGAACTGGAGGCTTTGCCGTAGAAGCAGTGATGATGGGAAGAAGATGTATTGCGGTAGACATGAATCAAGCAATGGTTGATGGAACAACGCAAAATATTGCTTGGGCGCTACAGGGGCAATCTGCAAAAAGCGCCTATCAAGTAGTAACTGGAGATGCTTGTCAATTAAGTGTAACAATCGAAAATTCGTGGCATGGGCAAATATCTGGCATCGTATTAGACCCACCATATGGCAGAAACTCGCACGGCAGCCTCGGCCACTATGATTTGATTAGTAAAACCCTGCAAAGTGCTAGAATGGTGATTGGTAATAACGCCAAATTAGTGCTAATAGTGCCAATCATTCCAGACAAAAACGCCACTGGAGAAATTGAATTATTACACGGTCAGTGGAATGAGTTGAAGCAATTACTCAGTGATTGTGGTACTACGGTGATTGGACAGTGGAAAGAACACGTTCATGGAAGTTTATCCAGACTCATTCTCCTCGCATCAATCGCTCCTCTAGATTGAGTAAAGTGATTGAATCCTCTTCTGTTGGAGTATCAAAATCAGAACCATAAGGGCAACCGTCATCGATTATCGCTTGGTCCTCACCGTTTAGGACAGTTGGATAGATTTGGCAGCCTTTCGGTCTTATGTCGTAAACAGAACAAATACCCTCAGCAAATTTTTCCGCCGAATCGGTAAGCAAAAACATACACGCTTTGGTTAAATCATTATTCATTAATGTCAAAACTCCTTTGTTGCTCCAGGTGAAGTCTTCAACTTTCATCCCGGTACGGCGAGAAAGCCTTGCTGCTTCTGATCTAGTTAGAGGCATGGTAGTTTCTCGACAACACGCAGAACAGGAC
>JAKMFF010000069.1 GCA_022425585.1 Candidatus Poseidoniaceae archaeon | reverse complement strand
ACGCACTACCTCGAATGACACTTGCTTGACCAAGACATTCACTGAACGGGAAACTTCCCAAAGGTCACTACCATCTGTAGCAATAAATTTTAGTCCAACAAGTGACCAAGATTCGATACTATCAGATCTGGTAGTTGGTGGATTGTAGGTTGCAATACCTTCAGATGATATAGACATGTAGTCATAATACAAATCATCGGTTGACACACTAGGATCGTTGTAAACATTAAACCGCAATAAGCCGCCTTCAGGGTCGTTAAAGTAAGAATTCAAATCAAACACAGCTCCACTACCACAACTGTCAAGGCTCTTAGAATTAGCATCACAGTAAATTACTACTGTATTTGCCCACCCGTCTGGAGTAAAAGTTGGAGGAGAATTATCTACTGAATTATCAATGGTGATAAATCTGGATTCTTCTAATGAATAAGACTCACCATCAAATGACCTTACAACAACCTCATACATTGAGTTATGAGGCACATTGTTAGTTTTCCACACCGAGTTACTATTCCATGAAGTATTGAATTCACCACTTTGAATTTGGTCTTGGGTAATAGTTATGGTATTTGCCGCAGAGCCGCTATCCCTGCCATTTTTGTAGATATCTATGTCAACTCTGGTAATTAGTCCATCATTATCCCAAACATAACCAGAGATTGAGGTTGATTCACTACCCCTGACTATAGCGTTATCCAATGGGTAATCCAATGCGATATTGGGTTGAGCGTTTTCGTTAATTATTTTCAAGTTTAAAGTTACAACATCACAGGTATCGTCAGTGGTGTCATCTTTACAAAAGTCACTATCTGCTGCCCAAATTCTAAAGGTATAATCACCTGTTGCATAAGTAAGATAATTCCAATCATATTGCCATGCTGAGAGTGTCTCACCAACTGATGGTGTCAAGGCAAACTTTGAGGTAAATTGAGGATTTGAGTCCTCAGTTAATTCGAACCATATTTCCTTGATGTCGTTACCATTGACACCGAAATATGGATCGCTAGCAGTACCGCTAAAAGACACGACTGGTCCTTTTGGAGAATTCGAATTATGTTCTGAATCTTGAGCAGGCGTATTCAGGACTATTGAAGGTGCCTCGAGGTTGAGTTTGTACCGCTTAACAGTAACCGGTGAATAATCCAAACCATCATATGAGCGTATTCTGAAAGTTACATCCCCTTCACCCTCAGGATGATTAGACATATCATATTCAAATGCCCAAGTACTAAATGGATAGGAACCTTGTGTAATTTGTCCACCTGAATTTGATGTGTCTACAGCAGACACCCAAACTTCTGAACCTGGAGGTTGGATTTGGACATCTTCAACGATGCCAAACTGTTCTTGCTGAGCGATTATATCACTAGCATAAGGTGGTGCTTCACCATCCCAAGCAGTACCTGACAGGGTAACAAGACGAGCAAAAGATGTCAACTCTGGTTGTTCAACTGTAACACTAGGAGCCATATTCACTAGATTGATTATATCATCAACTGGTCCATTAAGAACAAAGTCATATTCCATGATTCCTTTGCCAAATTTATACGCTTCAACACTATATTCTGGTATCTCACGGCCGTTTACACAGTCAGGGTCATTCTCATCTGTCAATGTATCACCATCATTGTCATATCCATCTGAACAGGTATTTTCATCCAAGGTTTCAGTTATCGCTGGTGGGCCCGGACTAATTATGACATCAACACCTTGTTCTCCAACGACGTTGTTCCAGTTTCTATCCAAATAAAAGTCGCTTGGAAGCGTAACCTCAGGAGTATAACCAAATTGGTCAGTAGTAAGAGTGTAGAGTGGCAGTCCAGTTGATTCTTTGATGATTACTGTTGCACCATCAACGTTAATGTTAGATGCCTTTACTTGGAAACGAACTAATTCACCCTCTCGTACCTGAGATCCCCATGGTGAATTTTGATTTTGAATGTGAATTTTAGTATTATCAAAATTTTGTAAACCAGCATATGATAACACTGTAGAATTGTTGACCAGATCTAATGACATAGGCATTTCTGCTGGGGGCATATTTGCTGTATTTGGTACTTTCAAACATTCATTTTGTACTGATGGACATTCCGAACCGAGCCACTGTAATTGAATCGGATGAATTTCGTTACCACCAGCATCAGGAATATATTCTGATTGAATAGTAACCCTAGATTCAGTTATGTTGTATACTTGAGTTGCATTGGTGAAGGTGTTACCTGAAAAATATCCGATTGAACCATATTTATTACCATAATTATCATCATGGTGAGATATATTCACCGCAAAACTGTCCGTCTGCATGTTATTATTCTGCACGTTTACAATACTGCCTTTAATTCGTAATGCATCTCCAACATTATTCTTCACTGTATTGTTGTACAGGGTTGCAGATGCCCTAAAAATATGAATTGCCGGACATTGGAAATCTCCACCATACATCTTCACAGAATTACATGTTGCTGCGTTATTTTCAATTACATTGTCAGCCATGTATAGTCTTGATTCTGTTGGTGCAACAGATGGCCATCCTGAATCTTGGTAATGATATTCACCGTGAACAACTGGCTCTTTTCCAACATCGGTAATTGTATTACCAATTGCAGTTACATCAGAGGTACCATAAATCCAAAGTCCATTGAAGCCACCAATTGGCCCAATGATATTATCTTGGAGATCAACAATAGAAGAGCGGATTGCTACACCAGAAGCTTGTTCTGCTCCAGAAATCGTATTTCTGTAAGCTGAAACTCTTGCTTGGTCATAAGCTGTTATTCCTGCACCATCGGTAGTTGTAAGGATATTATCGTTTATATCCAATGTATGCTTTATTGAACCTGTTTGCTTGAACCCTTTAGTATCAATAGCAGCACAGTTTACTGTAATATCTGAGTTCAGCACTCCTCCTGAAGATTGGGATAAGAACACACCATAACCATTATCAGATATTGTTACGTCCTCAACAGATAGATACGAATTATCTGCATAAATCATGGATATACCTGAACCACTGTTTCCACAACTTCCCTCGGCATCTCCAGTAAAGGTAGAGGTGGTAATACGCAGCGGATCATTAATTCCAGCGCCAGCGCCATAGGCTGATATCGCAGCTCTTTTGCCAATTGCATACGCATCATTACCAAGCGTGAAGGTTGAACCCGTAATTGTTGGATCTGCAAGATTAGTCAAAAATATGTTCGATGAATTGGTATTGGTGAATACTAAGCCGTTTGCGTTGGTTCTAGGACCATCAAATACCAATGCTGCATATCTAGCAGCAGCATTACCGCCGATGTTTAGAATTAGTTCATATCCATAAGCATTTTCAAATTCTACAAAATTGAGACCTGTCTTAGCCTCATCTATGGTATTTCTGATTACGATTCCTGAGCCACAAGCAGCATCAATACTTCCTGCACATGGTCCTCTAACGGTGTAATCAGTCGGCAAACTCCATGCAAACTTAACAGCATTAGATGCAGTGCCATCAGATGGTGCACCACAAGAAGCTGCTGCAACACATATTGCTCCCCTAACATCGATATGTTTACCGAACGGAATATTGATTGTCGTGCCGGCATTAACCACTAGACTTGCACCGGGTGCGACTGTTACATTGTCCGTTAATGTGTGAGTACCAGTCCAGGTTTCTTGACCATTCAGTAAGCCAGTGGTTGTCTGATTAATTCCTGCAGCAGAAACGGCAGGAATAGAAATCATTGATAGGGCAACTGAAAAGAACAACAAACCAATCATTGTGACGCTTTTTTTCTTTAAATTTGAAGACATGAAAACTCCTCTATCTTACCCTACGCTGGCAAGCAATATAATACTGCTCTAATGTTGAGGATTTTTATAATATCAAAATCGAGTAAGAGTATCATAATATTTAGAGTCAAGACAGAGCAAATCACTGACATACGGGTAATTTTCTTGCTTCTTCTAACCAGTTTCCTGCATGTAATTCGCCATATCCAGATTGACTATCATGAAGATTACCACCACTTTGAGTGCTCATGCGCAGAGCTTCTTTAAGAGAATCAACACAAGAACCGTCTGAATCAAATTGGGGTCTTAGCATTGGTAAATCCTCTAAAATAAGAGCCAATGCTGCAGTAACAAATACCGTAGAGTCAGAGGTCCCGCTGCTGGAATACCATGTATCTCCGACACCCGTACTGATTATTGATTTGCCTGGAGCAATAATTTCAGGTTTGAGGTTAGGATTACCTCGCAACTCGCCATTGAGAGTTGTTTGTTTACCCATTGAACTGTTATCCCACACCCCGCCTCCCTTGACTGAGGCTCCAACAGATATAGCTCGGGGAACATTACTGGGCACTGATACTCTACCATCATCATCTGGTCCACCGTCATTACCAGCCGCGGCAACAACATAAATCCCCATATCAGTGGCTTTTCTGGTAACTGAAACCGAAGGCCCTTCTCGGCTCATACCATCAGTTTGGGTCCCACCAAGCGATAAGGAGATTATATCCGCTTGAAATTCCTCAATGCACCAATTTATCGCCATTGCGACTGACTCCTCGTTAGCGGTGTTTTGACCGCTACCATCATCGCCAAGTGCTGCTACAACCCCCAAGTTATCATTAGGAGACATACGAATCTGGCAGGATTACTAATTGCCCAAAGCCATCAGATTGGTA
>JAKMFF010000062.1 GCA_022425585.1 Candidatus Poseidoniaceae archaeon | reverse complement strand
AATTATTGCATCGGTTCTTACCTCCATTACTTCTTCTGGCGTTATTTCAGGAGTTGGATTGGCAAGGGCAAAAATAATTGGTTTTACCGCCATACTAGTGACCATTTCTTTGGTCACCAAGCCACCTTTAGATAACCCAAGAAGAACATCTGCTCCGCTCAATGCTGCCGCAAGGTCTCCGTCCGGTATGTCATGAGCAAAATCGGCTTTGTATTGATTTAACTCGCCTGCAGATAAGCGTTGTTTAGTTAGAATTCCTTTACTATCAACCATTTTGATATTTTTTCTACTTACTCCTAAAGCAACATAATGAGTTGCACATGCGATGGCAGACGCCCCAGCGCCAAGCACAACAACCGTGATGTCTGATAAGTTCTTATTTTGTAATTCTGCAGCATTAATCAAGGCTGCACCGGAAATTATTGCCGTTCCGTGTTGATCATCATGCATAACCGGGATATCTGTTTCAGCAGCTATACGTCGTTCAATCTCAAAGCATTCTGGTGCTTTGATGTCTTCTAAGTTGATTCCCCCGAACGTTTTGGATATGTTTACCACTGTTTCTATGAATGATTCTGGGTCTTCTGTATCAACTTCAATATCAAATACGTCAATATCTGCAAACGTTTTGAGCAGTAATCCCTTACCTTCCATAACCGGTTTGCTAGCCAGAGGGCCGATATTCCCCAAACCGAGCACTGCGGTACCGTTAGATATTACTGCCACTAAATTAGCCTTTGAGGTATACTTGTAAGCAGTTTCAGGCTTTTTTGCAATCTCCAAACAAGGATAAGCAACTCCTGGTGAATATGCGAGGCTTAATTCGTGCGCAGTAGAGTGGGGTTTTGTGGGTACAACTTTGATTTTACCATGCGGCTTAGCTTCGTGATAATCAAGCGCTTCTTTCTTGAGTTGTTGCTCTTTTCGCTCGTCCAATGAAACACTTCCAAGCCTACGAAGTTGCATACGATGTTTGATTGTTTGGGGAAGTATAGCCCTTAACAACTCGATTTATACAGCATTACTGGTTTATTCAGCAGTTTTGATGAGATTTTTGAACACGAATTAGGGCCGCGTTCAAATAGTGTAAGATGCGCCAATAAACCAATGAACGGCAAATTTCACGTGGCATCTCCGGTTAGTGGAGCGAAAAAGGCTTTGCTACTCACATTGTTGATGGTGATAACCTCGCTTTCACCGTTACTGTCGGTAAACCCAGTTTCAGCGCACGAAAATGGCAACGCTACTGTTTGGGAAAAGCAAGGCAGTAATGACACTGGGTGGGTACAACTCGATGCTGTTGGCGCAGACCCAACTATTGGAATGTCAGCTAATGCAAACTGGGGGCTTGAATTTGCCCCAGGAGCCCTGTTGTCGAATGTGACTATGGAAGTTAGAGTAAATGGCAGCGATGGGATGATTATCGAAGAGCCGGTAATTACAGCCAGTGATGTTGGAATCAACCTGTTTGATTGGAGCGGCCTTGGAATGCTCGGCTCAAGTGATTCTTTTACTGGGCCGAACCCTCATTCAGGAAGATTATCGCCAAATAGTGATGCAGGCGCTTATTGGACGCTCCCCGCTGGTGCAGAAATCAATGACTTAGTTATCGAAGCTTTAGCTCCTATCGACCCTGCAGTAACTTTTGAACCTGTAGACATTGATATTGCAGATTATGTCATTCATTTCATAGACGGTAGGATGTATTTGGCAATTGATAATTCGCTGCTGATCATCGATTACAATAACCAACCAAAGATTATCGATATCATTGAGTTCGATGACGCTGAAAAAATTGTAGATTTAGAAATTGATTATACTAATCTCGTGTTACACGTACTTACAAGTGACGATTATTTCCATGCACTTTCCCTTGTTGATACATCTATTTTAACGCCGTTGCCTGAGACTGTGTTTGACCTAGATACAATTGAATTTGTCCAATTTGACCAATTCATAATCGCCAGCGATGGAACCCCTTATGCTACAAATTCTGATAGAATCGCCGTTTTTGATGGCAATGATTGGAATAATGTGTTAATTAAAAGTTCAGTTGGCCAAGCACTAGATATTATTGAGGTGGGAGATATCCTATACTTCTCTTTTGAAAATGGCGGCGTACTCAGATGGGATTTGACAACAAATACGGAATTATCTGCTTGGTCAAGTGCTAACAATCTTCATTCTGATTCTGTTACTTCTTTCCACCTTTCGGGCAACCAGTTGCTTTTGACCTCAGAAGATGCTGGTCTAGCACGTTACGACTGGAATACTGGTTTCTGGCTATCTACCTGGAATGATGGCAACTGGTTAACCTCAAACAGTGTTGCAGATATTGCACTTTCAAATAATATTTTAATGATCTTAAACGGAGGTGCAGTCCAGACATATAACACCGCCAATGGAGTATTTTTACAAACCTATGATTTGGCTGATTACGGATTGATTGATGATGGTCGTAAGCTATTGACATGGCCAAATATAGGCGTACGCTCCCCATCCAGCGAGATTGTACTAATCAGTGACGGTGGCGGAGATTTGGCAATTCTTGATGCTGCTGCAACCCCAATATACCAAGGCAATATGCTGCTTGCAAGCAGCCCCACATCTGCAGACATGGATGATGTTGTAGAATTAGATGGCGTGCTTTTTGTTGCTGCCGACGGAATCATGAATAGGTTTGATACCGCTGCTTCAAGATGGTTAACTCCTAAATTAATTGGCGATGATGTCAACGACCTAATTACCGATGGCGTTCATATTTACATTGCTGGGGAGAGTACCGGAGCACACAAAATGCTTAGCAATGGAACCATTGTACAGACATGGTCCAGTAGTGACGGATTGTTTAGTGACAATGTGAATCGTCTAGCAATTTCTGGTAACAATCTACTTTCGGTTAACTCGGATTCGGCAATTTCAATAATCGATATGGCTAGCAACTCAATAACCTCTTATGATGAAAATTCCGGATTGGCATCTTCACTTATTGGCGACATTGCTACCTTTGGCAACATGGCTTACATTGCCACATCCGATATTGGTCTTGCGCGTTTGGATATGACTAATCAAACATTCCTCGCTCCTTGGGGCTCAACTGGAGTAAACAATGCGAACAATGTCCCACTAGCAGTGTTTGATGATATCCTCCACATGGGGCTACCGGGCTATGGCGTAGTTCGAAAAGATTTGACAAACGGGGAAATTCTTTTGCCGTTGGTTGAAAATTCTGATATTAACGGCATCGAAATTTTGCCAAACGACAACATATATGCTTTGATTTCAGACGGCGCAGCGCTTTACATCGGTGCAGATGATGGTGCAGTAAAATGGGATGGAGTACAATCTGTAGATTTCGCTGGAAGAGGACAAAGTTGGGTGACTCAGCCAGATCAATTCTTTGACTTTGCACTACTTGGCAATGATATCTATGTTGGCACAGACCGCGGTGTTTGTAAATACCCAACTGCAACTTTGGTGGTTGATGATTGTCAAAATGTGTATGACGGTATGCCCGATTGGGCCACATATTCAGTGGGCACGGATGGTTCACAGATTTACGGTGGGACCAATGATGGCGTTGGTATTCTAACTGCTAACCCCTTTGAGGTAGTAGATACATGGGAAGCTAGTGAAGATACTGACAATGCACCTGTTGAGGTTATTGGCGATATTGCCTATGTTGGATTAAACGGTGTAGGGATTGCAAGATATGAAATCTCGACCAATTCATGGTTGCCTACATGGACAGAAGATGACGTTTTAGATGATGGAAATCAGTTTGTTACCGGATTAGTTGCAGATATCAACCAAGACCAACTATGGATTGGCGGAGAAGACGGTTTCCAGTTAATTGATGTGGTAAACGAAGTTGAGGTGTACGATATTGAAAAATCAAATTCAATTTATCTTGGTAACGGTGAGCCATATCAGATGATTGTTTACAATGATGTGATGTATTATCACCAAGGAGATGACAGCAACAGTTTCTATCGTATTGACCTTGTTAACTTTAATCAATTATCCAATGTAGATGCTGGAATCCAACTTGATGACAATAGTGGGCCGGCTTGGGGCATGGGATTGGTTGATGATGTGATAATGACTGGTGTAGCTTCAAATGGTGGTTTTCCGGACTATTATGATGGTCGTGGTGGTATCGCTCAGTGGAACATTAGTGATGATGACTGGGGCGAAGACATTGAACCAACTGGTCAAGTTGACCGGGTAACTGCCTACGAAACCACCACTGGAGAGATGTGGGTTTCTTGGGGAGAATTGAAACTTGATTTGTATGATAATTTAGGAGCCTTTGTCGGCTCTTGGAACGATGACGATGGCCTTGATTTCCCGATTAGAGAAATTATCGAATATGATGGTGAAACTTTGTTCGCCACCGAATCAGGAGTAGCGCGATATGACGCAAATAATGGCGGATGGCTGTCTACTTGGGAAGAAAATAATGGCTTGCCAAACAACGCTGGAGAGGAAATCTACGAATTGTGGACTAACGGTGTTGATCTTGTAGTCGGTGGCGGCGATGGCTCCAATTTTGGTGGATTCCAAGGTGGAGCAATCTCTCACTGGGATGGGGCTAGTTGGAATGTATTTACTTCAAACGGTCAAAATGGAATTCAAAGAGGCTACCCCCTTACTATGGCTGAATGTGGTGGCCTGCTTAATGTTGGAATTTATGACAACAATGGAGGGATAGAACAAATCGATTTGGTAAGTTCTACCATTGTCAATACTTTCACTCAAGCATCTCTTGGAGAAGGCAGAGTCTCTGGGGTTGCTTGTGATTCATCAACTGACACACTGTATGTTACTTTTTACGAAGACGAACAGCCTATCAAAAAATACAATATGAATACTGCTCTATGGCTAGCAGACATTACTACTCAAACCCATAACCTTCCAAGTGACAGGATTTGGTGGGACGCAATTGGTTACGACTCAGGTAAACTAATTGTTGGACACGGCCTTGGACAAGATGGTTCAAACATTATCGGCGGCGGTTACTCGGTGATCTCTACTACTGGCGCAATTACCAGCCAAGTGAATTCTAACGCCCAAGGCTCCTCTGTGACATCATTCCAATGGACTGGGGCTGGATGGTTGCTTGGTCAAGCCGGCGGGTCCTCTGGTTACAGCCGAGTTGATTATTTGGATGCTAGTGGACAAAGTACGGTCTACAATCTACCCGGATTAGTTAGTGGACAAGTAACCACAATGACTGGTAATGGGACCCACCTTTGGGTTACTACCATTGGAGAAAACGTTGGATTTGGACAATCCACCGGTGCTGGAATCTTGCAAGGTGAAAGGCAGAATGATGGCTCGGTGGAATGGCAACAAGGATGGACTTTGCCGGCAAACTCTCAAGCCAAAGATACCCAATTGGTTGGTAGTGACCTGTACATTTCAACCTCCCCTGCTGGACTGATGAAATTAGATACTGTTTCTGCTTCATTAAACCCATTAAACGGGGCGTTGCACAACAATATGGATGGGCTAAAACTAGTTGGAACCGATTTAATTATCGGTCTGCAGGGCAACTTTGGATCTTCTGCTGGAGTCCAAGTGTTCGATACCCTAACTGATACTTTTGGCAATGGCCGACTTATTGCGGGGCTTCCGTCTAATATTGTAAACGGGTTTGAAACTGATGGTGATGTCATGTACATTGCCACTGATGGCGGAATTGGCAGATGGTCTTTCCAAACCAGTGATTGGCTAAACCCAATTACCAGTACCGATGGTTTGCCATCAAATATAATTCAAGACCTTGTATATGAAGACCCAAACCTGTGGGCTGCAACACCATCTGGATTAGTTAAAATAGATACCAATAGCAACTCAATGAATACCCTTACTAGTGCAAATGGAATGGCTGGGACATCTAGTTGGGGCTTGATAAAAACTACTGATAATGCCGGGAATGTGCAAATTCATGTTAGCCATAATGGGGCTGGAAGTGAGAGACCTGGAGTGTCTAGCATTGATGAGACTTCAGGTTTGGTTATTGCGACCCATCGGTTTGACCAGCTCCCATCTAATACAATAACGGCAATTGCCAGTGATTTCTGGGGGCTACACATCGCAACTGATGTAGGTCCTATGACTCATTGGAATGGTTTGAACAGTCAATTTGAAGATGGTGCGTCTGCAATCCAAATTTCTAGTTGGCCAATCGAACAATTAGTCAGCAATGGCGACCAGTTGATGGCTATTGGCAATAATATCATCACTATACTAGAAGCAAGAACCCCTGCACATTCTGTATCCAAGGTGTTCATAATCCCAGACGTCACTATAACCGGAGGAGATTTTTCAGCGGATTATATGTGGGCATCTACAGACGATAACGGCTTATTCGGCTGGATGAATAATCCTCAATGGACGCCATTGGAGAGGTTTGAATTCCGTCGTGCTGATCCGCTCACTATGGGCTTTAATTTAGTAAACTTAGACATTACTAGCATGACTCACCCAGGTGTTCAGATTCAACTTGCAAATACCTCAAATCCAATCACTTTAGACCAAGACAGTGGTACACCCGGCGTCCACAACCTGCTCTTCCAAGGCGTTCCGCTAGCATTCTCCTCACCAGTCAGCGGGGCTGCAACTTGGGCTCAATCTAACAGTTTGAAATATTCTGTAACTCTCAATCTCTCGGATGACCCACAATTATCCAACACATTGCAAGCTGCAGTTGATAATGCGGTTCAGATTAACGGCACTAAATTTGTTCAATTGAATCTCCGGTCGCCAAGTAATGGTTCACTAGAGGCAAGAATTACTTATGATTACATAAAATTAGAAACGCCAATTGACCTTACAAATCTTGTCGACCGTCCTGACGATGGTGGGGGCGCATTAACTGCATCTTGGACTCTAGTCCATGATGATGACTTTGCTAGATACCTAATTTATGTCAATGAAGGTCCTTTCACCAGTGCTTCTGGGACATTAGAAGTCACTGTGGATGACTTAACCGGCAGAGTTGTTGACAAAGCCATCTCATTACACAGCAGGCTGCAAAGTGAGGTTACCACGGCTAACGGAGTTCCGCTAACTGATGGAATAGCATATCATGCTGTAATTGTGGTTGAATATGACGATGGAAGATTAGGCAAGCCTTCTATGCAACTCGGCCCAGCAACCCCTACGGATGAAGTTCCTGAATCTCCACTTTGGGCAGTTGCAGGCCCACATGATGGAGGGGAAGATGGCGACCTAGACTTAGAATGGTCAAGATGTACTTCTTTAGATCTGGCTAGTACCCGAATCTACTCTTCCACCATCGATATCAATGATGTATTAGGGTTAACTCCTACCGCAGATTTACCTCCAACAGAAGGTAATACTACTGTGCTTCAACTAAATCCTGGAAGGCCATACTGGATTGCGCTTACTTGTGTTGATAATGCGGGACAAGAAGATATTTTCAATCCAACCGTGATTGGACCAGTGGTTCCAACTGGCGGACTAAATGACTTAACACCGCCGCCTAAGTTGGAAAATGTTGAGGCAATAGATACCCCTGACGACGATGGTGGAAGAATTACCATTTCCTGGGATCAGAGTACCGCTGAAGATTGTACCTTCTATGAGGTATGGATTATGCCAGATGATGGACAAGCCGATATCGAAATATTACAACCGTTAGATGCTTGGGGCTTTAGTCAAGCAGAAATAATTGACGATTGTGGCACAACAAGCGCTATAATTGACAATTATGATGGAATTCAACTTGAAGATGGTCAGCCATACCTACTTGCTGTTGTTGCCTACGATGACTGGTTAAATGTTGATTTGGTTGATGTCGAAAGAGTATCTGCAACACCGTTCAAGAACACTGTAGGAAGCGGTGGAACTCCTGACCGCGTTGACTCTGTCAACGCTTATGACCATGCAGAAGATGATGGAACTGCTATCGATATCGTATGGACTGTTTCTAATGTTGATGACTTCGCATACTACATTGTTTGGGTTGCTGACCAACCCGTCTCAGACCTAAGTGGAGCCTGGGCTGCATTTGGTGATGATCCGGATAAATGTGGATGTTTAAAGATTGACAAACAATGGATTGATGAAGAGAAGAATCCTATTGAGTTAACTGTTTCAACAGCATTGTACAGTCCACCAACTAATATGATGGATTTGACTATGGCAACTCCGCAATTAATCAAACCAGATATTGAGCTGTTTGTCACTGTCACAGTCCATGATATCAAGGGTAATGTACACCTGACAAATTTGCCAGAGGCTGCCGTCACTCCAATCAATAACATAGTCGACACACAACCTCCTGCTCGATTAGTTGAGATGGAGTTAATCGACAGACCTAATGATGATGGAACTGGCCTATTGTTTACTTTTGACTTGAGTGATGCGAGTGATGTTGGAACATATGAGATATATGCAGCATCAAATCCATTCACTAGCGTCATTGCTGGAGGCGGCGGCCCAACAACGCCGATTGCCATATTGGACAGGAATCCCGACCTTCCACATTTGATTGAGATTGTTGCGGGCGATATGCCTGTAGTCACTGGGCTAGAAGTATGGGCTACTGTTGTAGCCAGAGATACTGCCGGCAATGCGTATCTAGACGATTTAACTGTAGTTTCGAGTCAATCTATTGATGATGGATTTGATGACTCTGGCGATTACATTACTCCTGTTGAAGACCTTAGAGCAGAATGGTTCGATGATGATGAAATACTAGTTTCTTGGAGTGGAATCAATAACGGTGAAATTAGAGGATACAAGATTTATATTTCAGATGAGAATTTTGATAATATAGACTCTGCAATCGAAATCGGAGAGGTATTGGCATCGACCAACTATTTGATTGACGATGATGTGTTTTCAGACCTCGACAATCAAACTACTTGGTATGTTGCGGTGTCGCCGTTTGATGATTACACAACCAGATCCTCGGTAATTGCTCTTGAAGTCTTACCTGCTAATGTAGCCGCAGTAGATACGCCAGAAGATTCCAATGAGGAGAGTGACTTTAGTTCATTATTAACTACGACAAATCTACTTGCTGCTGGATTGTTAATTGTTGTACTATTTTTGCTGATTGCTATTGTTAGATCGAGGGGCGACCAACGTATGAGGGATAAATCATGGGAACTTCAAGAAGCTACTTGGGGCATTCAAGATGATTTAGGCTGGGATGATGCAGCGCCTGTCAGTGTTGTTCCACAAGCAGCTCAACCGCCACAAATTACTCCGCAAGTTGAAAATAATATTTATTCTGCGGCTCAGAGAATTGATAATTCAAACCCCTACCAAAGAGAAACATATCAACAACAGCAACCAGTCTTACAACCACAGAATAATGCGTTGCTTAATGAGTTAAATAACGAACAAACGCCAAAACCAAAAATCGATACTTCATTTTTGGATGACCTATTGTGAGATGATTAATTGGCTAATAAGCCTAGAGATTCGGTATTTACCACAGCTATGTGGGATGGAAAATCTAGTATTGCCGATTTTACAGCACACATGGAAAGATTAGAGAAACATGCTGAACGACTTCGCATTGATCTACCGGATGACTTTTCTGCTGCAATAGCTAAGGCGATTTGTCGTTTCAGTGATCGTAATAATGAAAATCAACGGCTACTTCTTACAATTCGTTATTCAACCTTAGATGAGATTTCGTTGGCCTCAAGACCTTTACCAAAACTAAGATCTACCAAAATTCATGGCAAAACTAGACCATTAAATAAATGGCTTGGAGATGTCACAGGAACAAAGCATGGAGATTGGAAACAGTATCTTGATGCTCGTAATGATGCTGAACAAAGTGGTGCTGATATATCTATACTAATTGATGATTTTAGCATTGTAGATGCCGATAGAGCAAGTTTAATTGTTATAGATGAGGATGGAACTGCTTACCAAAGTGATAGTAATTTAGGAGTTTATGGTATTACAAATCAAATAATCACCCATGCATTAAACTCAATTGGAATCCCTGTAATGAAAGCCCGATTAAATGAAAGAATGGTTGCTAGGTGCGAAGAAATATTAGTTACCGGGACCGGCATTGGATGTTGTAAATTAGTAACTATTGATGGAGAAATTATTGGTCGCGAAGAATCTTTAATTTTTGAGAAATGTCGTGACGTTCTCTCTCAACATTATTCTAACCCGGACACTTGGACAAACATGTGCGAGTATCTACAATAGATGGTATCAATGCGTTGGCATCTATCTTGGTAGATGACCAATTACTTGGTAATGGGGCGATAGACTTCGGCTCACCTGACATGATAATTATGAATTCTGGAGGTCCAGTAACCCATTTAGCCAGTAATTCTATATTGTGTGGGCCAAGTAAAACTAGAGTAGTAATCAAACAACCTTCATCACTCAAATCTGGCCAGGGATGCGATGCTCTATCTGGCGAGATTGTCATTGATTATGATAAATTAAATTTCACCGCTGAAGTTGAGGAGTGGAAACATGGATGCTGGTATCACGCAAACATAATTTCAGCAAATAATATGGCTGATTTGTTTAACAAATTAACCGAACTAACTCCGGATGTCGACCTTTTGTTAGAAGAAAATGAGCTACTACCGAGTGGTCCGTTTTGGTCTGGGGCAACATCTTATGATTTGATTCAGTGGACTCAGCCATTGAATCTAACAAACGTACCTGCTGAAGGAGACATACTTGCTGTTATGTGGCTTGTTGAAGATTATGTCATTCACTCAAACCTATCAAAAGAGTTTCAAGTATTGGGAACTAACTCTAAGTGGGTTGAGCGCGTTTTGCAAACCATTGAGCGTGAAGAGATTATTCATCAAATAGCAGAACAGGTACCGAATGATGCTGTTGAGAAGTCTACGCTTTCTGACTTAGAACACATCGCCAGTATTGAAAGAATAAAACAGTCTATTGCGGAAGGAGTTTTGTATCAAGTGAACTTTGGTAGATTTTGGTCTGGCAGCTTAGTCGAAGCGCCTTTGACTATCTTTCAAAGATTATGTTTGATCAACCCTGCTCCATTTTCAATCTTTATTGAAGCCCATGATCTAGGTTTAGCAATTGTCTCATCCTCCCCTGAAACTCTGTTAAGAGCAGATAGCGGTAAAATTTCTACTGCCCCAATAAAGGGAACTGTGACTAGGGGGGTTGACCAATTAGAAGACAGCGCCATGATTGAATCAATGATTGCCGATGTCAAAGAGAGATCTGAACATCGTATGTTAGTTGATTTGATGCGCAATGAGCTGTCCTCGGTATGTGATATTGGAACTGTTAATCTCTCTCGTTTTGATGTAGAATCTTATGCTAATGTCCACCATTTAGTATCCCATATTGACGGCCGACTTTCCCAAAATAAAACCAGTGCTGATGCATTTGACAATTTATTCCCTGGAGGCAGTATTACTGGATGTCCAAAAACAATGGTTTGTGCTGTAATAGACCAGATCGAACAACAAAATCGTTCATTTTGGACTGGCTCAGCCGGCTGGATTCAACCTCATTCGGGGGATTGTTCTTGGAACATTTTGATTAGAACTCTTGAGGCGCACCGCAACGGCAAACAGTGGTACGGCAAAGTTGGTGCTGGAGGCGGCATTACAATTAGATCAAACCCCGAGAATGAAGTTGAGGAGGCGGTTTGGAAATCACAAGCGATTCGGAAGGTTTGTGGCTGGTTGCCGCCTGAATTTGATAAGACAAATGCCGGGGATCTAGCGCGCACTTCTCTGGAAATTGAGAACATATTTGACTATCAACAATCGGGAGATATTTCTGCACTAACCGACATTTCCACTGAGCTAAATCTACTCAAAGGACGCGTGTTGATTATTGATAATCTTGATTCTTTCACCCTTAACATCGCACATGCGATTGCGGGGCTAGGCCGTGATATATGTATCATAAACGGCAGAGATGCTGGTGTTAATCAACTTAGTAATCATGATTATTTGTTAAACGTATTAACTCAATATCAACCATCGCATATCATAATTGGCCCTGGGCCTGGAAAACCTCAAGATTCTAAATTAACCATGGCAATGGCTAATTTATGCCTAAATGAACAATTAAATATCCCGATTCTAGGTATTTGTTTAGGCCACCAAGCATTGGGATTAGCCGATGGTTATCAACTGATTAAAGACCCAAATGGAGCCGTTCATGGCACCCCAGTAACTTGTCAAAATGATAATTCTGGACTATTTGTTAACCTTAGTAAGTTTGGAACTTATGTTAGATATAATTCATTACTGATAGCCCATACGAAAGAAAATGAGTTGTTGGCAAATATATTTGACGAAAGCGGCGCAATAATGGGTTTGCGCCATAAATCAAAAAACATTCATACCGTTCAATTTCATCCAGAATCAATTGGTT
>JAKMFF010000060.1 GCA_022425585.1 Candidatus Poseidoniaceae archaeon | reverse complement strand
ACTCTAGCCCAAGCAATTGCGGAATATTTAGACAATGATTTGGGAGCAATGGTCAAAACGATGGAAGCCCCCAGAGATCTTCAATTGGCAGACCGAATTACCCAATATGCGCCTTTGGAAGGCGACCTAGAGAAAACCGCCGAGATAATTTTCTTGGTGCGCCCAGACTTTGTTATCTTCGATGAAGTAAGACGCGCTCGTGATTTTGAGATATTTGCTGATGTAAGATTAGCCGGCGTCGGGCTGCTTGGAGTAACTCACGCCAACTCCGCACTAGAGGCAATCCAGCGATTGATTGGTAAAGTGGAATTGGGGTTGGTAAGTCAGGTGCTTGATACAATTCTTCATGTCGAGGCCGGTAAAATCCAACAGGTGCTAGAGCTTCGAATGACGGTAAAGGCGCCAACTGGTATGCAAGAGGAATTAGCTCGTCCAGTAATTGAGGTTGTAGAATTTCCCAGCGGTAAAATAACCCATGAAATGTTCGCCTTTGGTTCTGAAATAGCAGTAGTGCCCGTTGAAGGTCTAACTCAGAAAACATCGCCCATTAAGGCGCTAGCAAAAGACTCCCTAGTGCGCAATATTAGAGACTGGATCGGCGTTGAATGCCAAGTCCAATTTACCTCCAATACCAATGCGAATATCTACGTTCCAGACAATATGGTGGCAACCCTTGTCGGCAAAGGTGGCGCTAACATCCGCCAGTTACAAGACGACTTAGGCGGCATCTCATTATCAGTCAAAACCTTTGACGAAATGCCGAACAATCTGGAGCGACCCAACCCTTACTGGGAAGATACGCAAGAGCGCCGCAGTCGCGGCGGTAAGGCCTGGGAGCACAATGGGAAAAGCCGGCGACGAAAAGAGCGCAAAGGAAGAAGATAAAATCTATCAAAATCCTAAAAATTAGCCGTAGATAGGCAATCCACTTTAATAATAAGCGAAGTGAGCCGAAGGCATGAGCGCTATGGATGGGTCTAGAGACGCCGATGAAAAACCGAGGGACGGACTAGTTGCTTTCCTTTTAGAAAACCGCACACTGGTCAACTTTGCATCAATAATTATGCTTGTTTTTGCAATATGGGCTACAGTTGAAGTGATTACCAATTCATTGGGTATGACGTGGTGGCCACCAGAAACCGGTATACCTTCAGATGAGATTTACAATAATCCGGATGACCTCAATAATATCAACAATGGCTGGATTATTGGACTTGGTGCAGTATGTGGAACAGTTGGTTTCATGATACAATATTTCTATCGTGCGGCGCCTCATATTGACGCATCCATGAAAGCCACTGCAGCATCAATCTTTGCTGCAGTAAAGGAAGACGAAATTCAAGAATCTGCTGAAAAGATGGCAAAAGAAATTGTCGCAGCAGAAAAAGAAGAAGCAGAAGCCGAGGCCCAAGCAGAAGCCGAGGCTCAAGCAGAAGCCGAGGATGAATCGGAAGCAGATTCAGAAGAGTCAACAGAAATGTCTGAAGTAGCAGAAGAACCTGCCGAGGAATCTGTTGAAGAAGACAATACAGATGCTCAAGAACCAGAAGGTGACAAGGGTGGTTCAGACGAACCTGCTCCAGCATCAACCGATGGCGGGGCAAAAAAATTCTGAGGTGAAAAAAATGTGGGAACATAGAACAGTATCAAATAAAGAATTCAGCACAACCGGAAGACTAAACCCAAGCGAAACATATGTTCGCCTTATGGATGAGGTTGAACAAACCGTCAAGCAAGCACAGATTGAAGAATTTGCTCATGAAGCATTCATGGATTATATTCCGCGCCGCGGGCCATGGGAAGAATTACCAGCCACAGATATGGCAAAATCAGATCCAAGAACCAGATATATTGGCCCAGCAAAAGCCAAACTACTCAACACAAACCTATTTCTTGGCTCAACTTGGATTGAAGCAGAGCGGTTTAAATTTGAAAGAAGAATTCTCAACGTTTCAGATTTCCTGAAACAAAAAACCATTATCAACGCAAACATGTGGACACCTAAGCAATTGTTCACAACCCAAACTTTCTTTTTCTGCTCAACGGGTGATGAAGAAAGAATGGGGGGCTCGTTCCTAACCGGTGACCAACCAGGTGACGACCACGTCTTTTTGGGTAAGAAAGATGGCGAATTCCCTGAATGGGAACCAATCCTTTGGGGTCTAGGTCACAGAGGAGTAGTCCCAGACTCAGATCCTTTGGACAAGTGTTTCTACCCATCATTGATGCACAGAAATGTTTCTTTCAACAACCGATTGGGCTGGATTAGATATTCTCCAGCAGGATTTGGTAAGGATGCAAACGGCTTCTTGACCACACGTCCTCACACATGGATTTGGCCAGCAGTTGATGGCAATAGAGATACTCCAACATCATTCAATTTGTTGGTCAATTTGCCTGACCGAAGATTATCATTCGGTGAAGAAGGCATTACTGACGTATTCATGACCACAGGTAAGACCTCGATGTATTCCTTAATGGGTATGATGTCATCCTCTACAGTTCGACAAATGTTTGGTGCCGGTTCAGAAATGGTGCCATTAGAATTCCACTGTATTGAGCCTGGACTGGATGAATGGATTGCTAGAGCAACTGATGAAGACAAATATGCTCGTTTATTCGAGGTCTGCGCTTGTTTAGGTTACATTCTAACCGACCCACTAGTCGGCCAATTAGGGGGCTCTTCCAAGCGCCGCCGTCTAATCATGTACCCTTCCGATCAAGGCAACTTGCTGACCTGTGTTAACGCAAGTCAAGTTGCTGACCATGCCTTGAAATCCAATTACGAGGCAACAGTGTTTACCAAATTAGATCAAGCCGATTTCATGAACAGAGTAACACGCCGATTCAAAGCATATGCTGATTTGGTTGCTGCAAGCGATATTGCCCAAGGCGCCAGATGGATTAGCCAAGCTGACTTCCATGACGGAGAGAAGAAGGTCGTTGGACCAAGCGTTCACTCAATCATGTCAGTTAGAGGCTACGATATCATCGACATGGAAGAATACAAGAATTCCTTTGACGATATATCAGCCGCCCCTGATAGACTCATGAGGAGAATTGTCCAATCTATCGCTACCAATGCGCTAAAGACGATTTACCCAATTGCTGAACTCGGTGAAACCGCAGGATCTGCACCATACTCGCACATCTTCGGTGCTAAAGATGACAATCCGTTAGTATACTACAC
>JAKMFF010000023.1 GCA_022425585.1 Candidatus Poseidoniaceae archaeon | reverse complement strand
GTGATGCTTTGATGTTAGATGCTGACTCTCGTTCTGACACCTATCCGACAATGGGAGTTAGCAACTCGAGTGCTGATCTAGAACATGAAGCGAGTGTTTCAAAGATTTCCGGAGACCAACTATTCTATCTCATGAGTCGAGGTTTTAGCGAAGAGGAAGCCATGGGGCTAATCGTAAATGGTTTCTTTGAACCATTCACTCGAGAACTCCCAATGGAATATGCTGTTGAGTTAAACAAATTACTCGAACTTGAGATGGAAGGTGCAATTGGATGAACTACCTAGACATCCCAGTACCAAATCGCACCCAGCACCTTTGGCGATATACTCCTTGGTCAAAGGTTCACCCAACTAACGTTAGTAGTGTGCCAAAAATCTCATCTGCTAAGGTAACCGTAAACGATGTCGAGATTCAAGCAAACACCACAAGAAAAAAATCTACTATCAAGGACATATCTAGAGTATTTCTGCAAGAATCAAATAATTCAATGCATTTAGTCAAAGTTAGTGACACTTCACCGGCTAACTTATTAGAAATCTCTAGCGATGAAGAGCAATCAATTTGTCACATACACGTCGAATGCACAACAAGTGGTAGTTTGATAGTGAAACTTTCTGGCAGCACCAACTGGCTTGGACTACATATCACGGGAAAAGTTGCCAAGAATTGTACACTTTCGTTTGGTTTAGTCAATGATTTATCCAAGCAATGCACTATTTTGCGTTGTGAAGATTGGAGTATACTAAGAGACTCTATGCTTGAATATGGAGAACTATCAATCGGTGGTAGTAGAATCAAAAACGATATTCGGACCTCACTTGATGAAGTGAATTCTTCCCTTACGCAAAATATTGCTGTGATTACTGACGGTTCTAGACATGATGACCATCATGTTGAGATATTGCACAGAAGTGGATTTACAAATTCATCGCTTAATGTTAGTTCAGCATGCTCAGGAAAAGGCCACACTATTGGTACAGGATTATTGATGATCGAAGAAGATTGTGATGGCTGTGACGCCGGTCAAGTTTTCAAGAATTTATTATTATCAGATACTGCCAAAGCAGAATCAATACCTGAATTAGAGGTGTTATCTGATGACGTCAAGGCGGCTCACGGAGCAGCAAGTTCTTCGGTTGATAGCGAGCAAATTCACTATTTGATGTCTAGAGGATTTCCTAAAGAACATGCTGAAGCACTTATTGTTGAAGGTTTTCTTGTTAATTGCTTTGCCAAGATCAATAATAACGAGGTTAGACAATATCTTATAGGGGCATTAACCGCAAATTATTCCTAACAGGAGGTGAGATAATGCGAAAAGATTTCCCTATATTACAACGAAAAATCAATGGTTATCCGTTAGTGTACTTAGATAACGCAGCAACTACCCAAAAGCCAGCCTCTGTGATTAATGCAATGAATGATTATTATGCCAATTCAAATGCTAATGTTCACCGAGCAGTTCACACCTTAGCGGGCGAAGCGACTGAAGGCTACGAATCATGTCGTACTGCACTCAAGCAGCGATTTAATACTGACAAAGCAATAATCACTAGCGGCACCACTGAAGCAATAAATCTAGTTGCTCACGCCTGGGGCAGAGCAAATTTATCTGATGGCGACGCTATTATACTAACAGAAATGGAACATCATTCAGACATTGTTCCCTGGCAAATGCTTGCTCAAGAAATGAATATCGAACTACGATATGTCCCTGTTATGAAAGATTTAACACTCGACATGGAACTATTTGAATCAGCCATTGAAGGCGCTAAATTAGTTTGCGTAGTACACATATCAAACGTCCTTGGAGTCTGCAATCCAATTGACAAAATAGTTTCTATCGCCAACAAACATGGAGCCAAGGTACTGTTAGACGCTGCTCAAAGCGCCCCCCATCAAGATATCGATTTCAAATCAATTGGTGTTGATTTTATGGCTTTTTCAGCCCACAAGATGTGTGGACCTACTGGAATAGGCGCTTTGCTTGTTGCTGATGACGCATTTGAAGAGATGCAACCGTTCATGGGTGGTGGTGATATGATTGAAACCGTCTCTATACATGGTTCAACTTATCAAACAAATGAACAAAAGTTTGAGGCTGGAACCCCAAGAATTGCCGAAGCAATTGGCTGGACTGAAGCTTTGAACTGGCTTTCCTCAATCGACATTGTAGCCGAGCATAAGAGAATCCTCAAATCTGCCAGATGGCTAGCAAGTAAGTTGCGGGCTATGGGTATGACAGTATATGGCAGGCATGATGATCATGATGCTGCAGTGGTTTCGTTCCTCCATCCAACTATGAACAGCGAAGATTTAGCACACCTACTAGATGCACGAGGTTTCGCAGTTAGAACCGGTCACCATTGTGCTCAACCACTACTAGACCGTTTACAAATAACTGGAACATTACGTGTTTCATTATACTTTTACAATACCCATGAAGAAGTTGAATCATTTGTCTCATACTTTAGCGAAATCTTGGAGAGGTTTGCATGACTTATTCAAGTGAACTTTCCGAATTAATTGAAGAATTTAAGGAAATCGAAGACAAAATGGAACGTCTAGAAATGGTGTTTGATTTAGCAGACGAAGTAAATCTGTTACCCACGCAAGAATGGACTGAAACCACCAGAGTGGTTGGTTGTCAATCAGAAGCTCATGTTAGAGTTGACGTAGTTGATTCCTGTGTTAACCTAGAATCGGGTGCTGACTCCAAACTTGTCCAAGGATTGATGGGGATTTTAACCTTGGCCATCCATGGCACTGAAGTTACTGAGGCATTGAAATTGACTCCCGATTTCGCTACCGAAATGGGTGTACTCAACACATTATCTCCAAGCAGGTCTAATGGATTTCGAAATATGTTTGACAAAGTTATGCGAGAGATAGAACAAACACAAGGTGATTAAATGACAGATAAATCAACAGTTATGGTACAATTAGATGAAGTTGAAGACCCTGAGTTAGAGATCTCGATAGTAGAATTAGGTTTGGTTTATGATGTAAGAATTGAAACCAAAGAAAATGTCTTACATGCTGAGATTGACATGACACTCACCAGCCCTGGATGCCCTGCTGCTGCTGAAATAATGGCTGCAACTCATCGGGCAGCGCTGACCGCTGAAGGAATTGAGTCTGTACATGTAAACTTAGTCTGGAGTCCAAGATGGGATCCAAAAGTTCACGCTTCCGAAGATGCCAAAATGGACATGGGAATCTGGGATTAACGCTTCACAACAATCGTTAGTAAATCGCCATCTTCAAGCAAATGGTCTAATCCAACACGTTGCCAATCAAATTTCGCACTTGGACCTTTAACTCTAGCATATCTGAACTTTCTAATGAAATCACGGTGGAGTTTCATGCAAATATTTTTCACCGTTGAATCATCTTTGACAATCAAAGGCTCCTCCAAGTCTGCTTCTTGACCTTGTGGTTTGAGGAATACTCGCATAAAACCGAGATTATCATAAATGAAGTCTTTTAATTCTTCTAGACCCATGTCTTTGAAGGCTGAAATACGCATTATCGGCCAGCCTTCGGGA
>JAKMFF010000015.1 GCA_022425585.1 Candidatus Poseidoniaceae archaeon | reverse complement strand
CTGTTCGCCTGGCCACTTCTCGGCCGCAAGTTGGACAATGTGGTTTACCGATTCTTGCCCAAAGCAATCTTAGATAATCTTGGATTTCAGTCACTGTGGCAACCGTTGACCTAGGATTGTGGCTGCCTTGTTTTTGATCGATTGATATTGCTGGCGAAAGCCCTTCTATACCATCACAATCGGCTTTTTTCATTTGCCCAATAAATTGTCTGGCGTATGAGGATAAGCTCTCAACATATCTTCTTTGGCCTTCAGCGTATAATGTATCAAAAGCAAGGCTAGATTTGCCCGAGCCTGATACACCAGAAACTACGACAAACTTACCTCTTGGTAATTTAACGTCAACATTTTTTAGATTGTGGGTTCTTGCTCCGCGAACGGTAATCCAGTCTTGATTATCACTCATAACGACACCATAACCATGATTGGATGTCAAGAGTTCAAGAAGTCCTCTATTTGAATTGATGGTTTTGTTCATATTTTGGCAAATGGTGGTTGTGATTCAAATCTAACCGGCTCATCTGTTGCAGGATGAAGAAATTCAAGTGAGGTTGCATGTAAACAAATACGCCCAAATGGATTAGATTCAGCCTCGTGCAGCTGGTCCCCAATTATTGGACAGCCCAGCTCTTTCATGGCCATTCTGATTTGGTGTCTACGGCCGGTTTCAATCATGACTCTAATCAGCGATGCTTCCTCTGTCTGTTGGATTACTTCCCAGTGGGTTATGGCAAGTTTTCCATCTTTGTGTTTTGAGTTAACTGTTCTAATGTTGAGGTGTTTATCTTCCATAAGGTATTGTTCAACTGTACCCGATTGTTCCAGGGGCTGTCCTTCAACCATTGCATGATAAATCCGGTAAACTTGGCGTTGAGAAAATTGTTCTTGGAGATAATCTTTGGATTGTTTGTTTTTTGATAGTAACATAATCCCTGAAGTTTCTTTATCCAATCTATGAACTATGTAGCACCAAGATTTGTCATCTTGTTGTTTTAGATAGTCGACGCATTTTCCGTGGAGGGTTTTTAGTTCAAGTTTATCTGTTGCCACAGAAAGTAGTTTTGCTGGTTTTTCCACAACAAGAAGATCGTCATCCTCGTAAATTATTTCAATCGCTGATTTTTTTAATTCTTTGAGTGGTTTATCGGTTTGTAGTATCTTGTTACTACGATCTAATAATTCGAATTTATCATTTAATTCAAGGGGTAGTTTGGCTTTAAAAACCACCGAATCGTTGATTTTTACCCGGCCTTCCGATAACATTTTTCTTAACTTATTGTTGGTCGTTTGGGGGAATTGTAATTTTAAAAACTCTAACAGAATTATCGGTTCAGTAATCTCTTTTTCCATTAATTTACCTCCCCTATAATAACATTATTTGACAGTTGTCGCCCTTCTTACCTGAGTCGTTTGGCCCTAGTATTGTCAAGCCATCACTCATAGCAATGCCAGCAATATTACCTGAGCCTTGGTGGCCTTTTAGACGAGCTATTGTCTTACCTTGGTAATGGAATAATTCAACTCTTCTAAATGTGGTAAAACCGTCAACAACCTTGACATCATCATCTAATGTTGCATGAATTATTTTATTTCTAGTATTTGCTGAATTAGTCAACGACATCAACCAATCCATTACTATAACGCGAAAAACCACGTGGCTGCTAACTGGATTGCCGGGCAAGCCAAATATTGGTGTGTTTGACCATCTACCAAATATTGGAGGAGAGCCTGGGCGCATTTTTACTCGCCAAAAATTGATGTCTCCTTCATTTTGCATAATTATTCTAACAAAATCTCGATCACCCATAGATACACCGCCTGAAGTTATTATCAAATCATGATTCTTGGCAGCAGAATTGAGGGTTTCTCTTAATGATTCTAAATTATCAACCACTGTTGAAAAGCGCGTTACTTCATGCCCTAGAGAAGTTATTAGCGCACTTAATCCATAGGAGTTTGATTCGTAAATCTCACCATAGCTTAATTCTTCATTAAGTGGTTTTAATTCATCACCAGTAGGAATTATGGCGACTTTTAATTTTTGATAAACTGTTAATTTGCTCACTCCTGCTGCTGCGCATAGAGATATTTTCTCCGGAGTTAGAATCTCTCCAGGTTCGAATAGTACTGAATTTTTGGTGAAATTTTCTCCTTGTTTTCTGATAAAATGCGGTTTAGATTGTTCACTTAGGGTGACTTTTTCGCCATTTATTACACACTTCTCAATAGGAATTATCGAATCTGCGCCTTTTGGTATTGGTGCTCCAGTCATTATTTTCATCGCTTGACCTGATGATAGTTTTGCTAAATTATTACTTCCAGCATTTGATACGCCGATTATCGATAATTCCACGGGCACTGATTTAGTTTCTGAAAAAATAACTGCAAAGCCATCCATCGCTGAATTATCGAAGGGTGGGTCGTTGACTTTAGCTACCACATTACTAGCAATTATTCGATTTAATGAGTCGTCAATAGATACCTCTTCTGTTGACAAAGAAATTTTATTATTGTGACAAATCTCCTTTGCTTCATCTAGAGAGATGAAGTATGGATAGGGTTTGGCCATAGTTACCCCAAAACAAAATTTACTTTGATATTATGGAATGATTTAGGGGTAAATTTGCAGTACGAGTTATATTTCTTATTGGGGGGGCTGTTGATTGTCTCCACATTATACTCGAGTGTTGGCCATGGTGGTGCTTCTGGCTATCTGGCATTATTGTCATTATCTAGCTACGGATTAATGAGTTCAGTTTGGTTAAAACAGCATGTTTGGGTGATGAATGTAGTGGTAGCTTCAATCGCTTTTTACCACTATAGTAGAAGTGGACATCATAAACTGAAATTGACCATGCCATTCATAATAGCAAGTATTCCGATGGCTTTGATTGGTGGTATGTTAGCCATCGATGGGAATCTGTACGATTTGTTACTTTCAATAACCTTAGTTTGGGCATCTTACAAAGTCATTAACTTTAGTTCTCAAAAAATAAGTAATAATCCACTACCAAGTACTGTTGAACCATATCTATGGGGTGGTGGTATTGGTTTTTTTAGTGGATTGATTGGAGTCGGTGGGGGGATTTTCTTATCACCAATATTGTTGCTAAAGGGGTGGGCTAATATCAAAACTGCTGCTGCAACTGCTGCATTATTTATTGTGGTAAATTCGATCTCTGGCCTTGTAGGCACTGCGGTTTCAGGTAACCTTGATTTAGATTTGTCTTTGCTTGGGATGTTTTTGATTACTATCGCTCTAGGGGGGTACGTGGGTTCACAATATGGTGCTAAGCGTGCATCAAACTCAATTGTGAGGAAATTATTAGCAGTGGTCCTTATTGTTGCAGCAACTAAACGTATTATTGAATTATTTTAATAATTGTTAATATATTGTTGATTAAACAAGTGTATTCAAATGGGCATCCTCGTTGGAAGAGACATGGCGGAATGTAAGACTGCTATCATAACCGGTATTACTGGGCAAGATGGTTCATACCTAGCTGAATTGTTATTAGCGAAAGGTTACAATGTCTTTGGGTTAGTTAGACGAACTAGTCAACCTACTCAAGGGCGTAACTTGATTAATCACTTAATGCAAAATGATTGCTTTCATCTAGTTAATGGTGATTTGACAGACCAGTCAAGTATTGATAATGCAGTAAAAGAAATTCAACCCGATGAATTTTATAATCTGGGTGCACAATCATTTGTTCCTGAATCCTGGAGATCGCCAACTATGACTGCTGATGTCACTGGTCTTGGTGCACTGCGTTGTCTTGAAGCGATTAAATTGGTAAAGCCGGATTGTAAGTTTTATCAAGCTGGATCTTCGGAACAATTTGGTGATGTTAGGGAAATTCCACAAACTGAGTTAACTCCATTTTATCCAAGAAGCCCTTATGGGTGCGCTAAGGTTTTTGCTTATGATATAACTCGAAATTATCGTGAATCATATGGGTTATTTGCCTGTACTGGAATTTTATTTAACCATGAAAGTCCTCGTCGTGGACTTGAATTTGTTACTAGAAAGGTAACTATGACCGCCGCAAGAATTGCTGAAGGTTTAGATGATTTTTTATCAATTGGTAACGTTAAAGCAAAACGTGATTGGGGGTTTGCTGGTGATTATGTGGAAATGCAGTGGCGTATGTTGCAACAAGATGAACC
Organism: Candidatus Poseidoniaceae archaeon; assembly: GCA_022425585.1. The sequence continues at coordinate 4,344 of JAKMFF010000015.1, read as the reverse complement.
TGAAGATTTTGTGATTGCTACTGGTGAAACAAATAGCGTTCAGGATATGATTAATTTGGCTTTCAAGCGAGTTGGTATTACCCTAACTTGGAGTGGAGAAGGAGTTGATACTATTGCCGTAGACCAAAATGGTGTCATTAGAGTTAAAACTAATCCTAAGTTTTTCAGGCCGGCAGAAGTTGATTTATTGATTGGTGATTATTCCCTAGCTGCGGAAAAATTAGGCTGGACCCCCACAACAAGTTTTGAGCAACTTGTCAATATCATGGTTGATAGTGATGTTAAACTTGTTAAGGAAGCTTTGGCTAATGGTCAGTTACCACCAGTACCGCCTGCTTAATGTTGTAGAATATGATGAATCTTTTCTGCTTGTTGCTTTGGTGATAATTTTAGTTTTAATATTCTATCCCGGCCAAATTTAGACCAATTCTTCCGATTTTCTGGGTCGCGTGCTTGAACTAATGCTAAATGCCATTCTGTGATATTATCTCTAGCGATCAATCTGCCACATTTACCATCAACTATTGTATCTCTAAAGCCCCCTTCATCAACAAATATCGCTGGTGTTCCGATTGAAAAGGCCTCTATTGGGGTCAGTCCAAATGGTTCTTTGTGGGCCATACTAACTATAGCAAGTGCATCAGACATTAGTTTCGCTAATTCACTAGATGAGAGTTTGGGGGCAATCCATAATTCTACTGAATTATTTTTTGCGTGAACTTGTAATTGGCTTTTTTCAGCATCGGTGCCGCCGCCAACGTGGGCTAGAGAGATTCCAGTTCCAGAAAGCATTGATATGGTTTCCATAGTTGCTTTAGCCCAATTTGCCGTACCAACTGTAACAACATACTCAGCTTGTGTTGATTGTTTTATTGGGTTGGTTGTATCTCCAACTTCATTAGAATACTCATCTTGGTCTACACATGGATGTAACAAATCACATTCTATATTGTAAACATCTCTTGAACGTTGAGCAGAATAAGATGAGTTTCCACTAACGAAAAAATTTGGGTTGCTAGCAAACTTCCTAACTATTGATAAATCGTTCTTTCGACCTTTAGAGAGGATCAAGTTGGTTACTATAGAGGGGCGCTTAAGCTTTCCATTCAGTTTCCTATGGAGTGAATCTTCATGATATCCTCTGTGTGGCTCATGAAGATATAGGTGTGCGGTTTTGCTTTTTGGAATCATTTCCATTATTGCAAGATATCCATCGCCGCTAACAATATGAAAATAATCAAAATTATCTATTGCCTCAATCAGACCTTCGCACATTCTCCAGTGTTGTTTTGAGGATTTATGGACGCCGTCAAAAAATTGTGAAAATGGTGAATTTGGTGGATTCCAAGGCGCTGGTGGTGAGAAAATTTTGATGTTGTTTTCTCGACAAAGATTTGATAATTTTTGTGATGGGTTTAGTGTGGCAACGCTTACATCATACCATTGTTGTAAGTGCGGCAAGCATCTGATGAGATCTCTCTCTGCACCACCCATTCGGTTGATGTTGCCTTTAGCGACAAGTAGGCTCGGCTTACTGTCGCTCATGTTATCGGGTAAATGTGACAAGTATATTTTAACAACTATGAAAATGATAATTTTATTTGGTAAATATGATGCCGTCATCGCCTTCTTTATCATTGTACATTTGTTTAAGGATTACACCACCAATATCTACGGGGTGGGTTTCGTTTTTGCTTGGAATGGTTAGTTTGGTGAATTGTTGGGGAATTAGTGAGAGGAATTGTTCTACAGATATATCGGCTACGTTCTTTAGGTGGTGGGGTAGAAATTCAACAATTAATGTATTACAGTTTGATAGTATTTTTTCCATACCTTGCATGGCAAAATATTCTGAGCCTTCAATATCAATTAAAACCAAATCAAAATTATTTTCATCTAGATAATCATCTAGAGAGTAGGCTTGCACTTCAATTACTTCTGGGTTATCATAGCGGTACATATATTCATTATTTTTTGGAAGGCGCTTGCTGCCACCTGAATTGACTATATTCATTTGAAATTTTATTGTCTCTTGTTTAGAGCTGGCTGCGATATTATGGATCGTTATGTTTGCTGATTTATTAAGATGTAAATTGGTTTTTAGTAGATTGAAATTGTTTGGGTTTGCTTCAATAGCAACTACTTTGTTACAATTATTGGCAATTGGGATTACTAGTGAACCAATATGTGCTCCAACCACTAAAACTTTTGATTCACTAGTGATTAATTTGTTTATTCTAGTTAGTTCATCCAAACCATAACTACCATAATTTCTAAGTTTATAGCCAACTTCTAAATCTCTTGGATCTACTGCTAAGAGTCCATTTTTACTATCAACAATTACTGATTTTACTCCGTTACCTAATTGGCGGTTAATCTTGGCTGATTTTCTATTCTTTAGAAAGAAATTTATCCGCCAAAATAAGGCTTTGAGCATGTTAAATCCTCAATCGAATTTCATTATATGATTACACTCAGGATAAGAACAAGCGACGGTGTAACGATGTTTTTTCGGTTTGGGGATTTTTAACCTGCATCCACACATATCGCATTGGATTGTGAGTGTTTCCATTTCTTTTGGTTTTGGAGCGTCTTCAAGAACCCTGCCTGCAGTGTTTTGTGACCACCCTACTGAGTCTGTGTAATTATCGGATTTCTTGATTTTGTTTTGTCTAAGAGATAAACGCATTTTACGTTTCTTTTTTCTTGGACGTGGGGCTTTGCCGTCTCCTTTCGGCCTTCTTGGTCTTTTTGTAGCCATTCCAATCAACTACCGGTAGGGGTATTCATATTCAATCACTTCGGAAAATAGAGTATTAGAATAATTACATCATTTGATAAAGTAAATCAGTTATTTACCGTTTATGATGAAGCGGTTGGTTGTCTTACTTGTATTTGCGATAACCATATCAGGAGATATTGGTTTACTCCAGGATGAGGGTGAAGAACACATTGTAACGGTTGATGGTTTTGGATCAAATATTAGGTTCGTACCTGAAACCTTGACTATAAATGAAGGAGATAGTGTTCGATTTTTATGGAGTGGGCAGTTATTACCACACAATGCAATAGAAGTGAATGAGGTGTTTAACTCCGGCGACGCAATGAGAAATGTTGATTATACATACAACTTTACCTACAATCAATCTGGAGTTTACGAGTTTTATTGTGAACCACATAGAGATCTTGGTATGCTTGGCGAGATTACTGTTCTTGACGTAGAGCAAGACAATCTATCTACAGGGGACGACCTTGAAACTAAAACAGATGATGTTGTTGGTGAAAATAATTCAAAAATTAATTTTAATGTATTATCGGTTGTAGGTTTGGTTATTCTTGTTTTCTTATACTACAGAACAAGAATTGACAATATTACAAAAATATGATTTTATTCTATAATGTAAGATTGACCATTTTCTGGAGAGTGGGTGGTAATCCCATTCTGCTCTAATTCCTTAACTAGGTGTGGTCTAGCATCATTTGGGTCTGAATGATATATCACGACATCGTTTGGTTCACATGCATAAATAAAATCTGTAATTTCTTTGTGCCCGGCGTGAGTTGAGAAAGAAAATTTTTCAAAATTAAGTGAAATGTTAGTTTCTTTACCAAAAATATTGATTTTAGATTCAGTTTGTAATTTTCTACCACCGGTATCTTCAGCTTGGTATCCGGTAAAAATTATTTCATTCTCTTTTTGATGTCTAAGTCTGTTTAGATACCAAATTGCTGGACCGCCTTGTAGCATACCGGATGTTGAAATTATAACGTCTGAATCGAGAGCTTTTTTACGGTCTGATTTACTTGATACTCTTTTAGACCAATTCCATGCATCGTTGAGAAGTTTTGGATCTCTGATAAATCTTCTATTTTCTAGTCGTAATTTAGCAATCTTTTTTCCCATTCCATCAATATGAACATCTAATTCTGGGCAGTGTTGATATAATCTAATTAGCATATCTTGTGTTCTACCATTAGCAAAGGCTGGAATTAGCACAGTTCCACCATTATCGGTAACTCGTATGACGTTTTCAATAAATCTAGCAATCTCTTGTTCTTGATTTGCATGATTTTTACCAGCATAGGTTCCTTCAATAAATAGTAAATCTACATTTTTGGGTTTTGCTCCATTAGTTAATGGTGAGTTTCTAGTATCGAAGTCTCCAGTAAACAAAATATCTTTTTCTTCTGACTTTATTTCTAACATAGCTGCTCCTGGTATATGTCCTGCGTTGTGTAGTTCTAACTCCCAATTATTTTGCTTCCAAGGTTCATTAAACTCATGAGTAATCCACGAATTCATCGCGGTATCTATATCCCTTTTATCCCAAGGAAGTGGATATT
>JAKMFF010000318.1 GCA_022425585.1 Candidatus Poseidoniaceae archaeon | reverse complement strand
TCCGCATTGCTGTATGATTTAGTTATACTCAACCCTTCTAATTGATGGGTGCCGCCAAGAATGTCGAGGCCTATTGCATCATTGCCCGTCATCTGAATAGAGGTTTCGCCAAAGAAATTTGAATTAGAATCCCGAATAATTATGCCGCCGTGTTGTGAATTTACCGTCAAATTATCGATGGAAAGTGTGCCCTGATTTGCTGATCTAACTCCATAATGCACGGCATTAATTGTTGAGTTTGCAAGAATGTGCTCGCCATCGCCGACAAATGAAATCCCTCGTATGGAATCATGAATTGTTAGATTTTCAATGGTACAAACTCCACTACAGCTCTGTTCAATTACCGGTGTTTGGCCTGAATTTATCACTGTGAATTCAATGTCTGAAATACTTGTTGAGGCTGCGTCATTAGATTTAACAAAATTCTGTCCTGTAACCTCAACTGAAGACAGAGTCAAATCATCAGAGTTTGCCATGTCAATCAATAATGATACATCATTACCCGAAATATTGGAAGCGGTGAAAACGACCCCGGATTTTGATGAGAGTCCTACTGATACTTCCTCTAAGTGCAGGTGATTGGCGATTACCTCGCCAGCATTAGCGCTTATTGCGGTGCCCAATTTACTAAAGTTAGAATCTGTAACCTCTAAGGTGCCACTAGATTGAATCCCTGTGGACGCATTGTTGATATTGGCAGACGTGACTGTCAGAATTCCAATATTCATTATTCCTTCATAATCTATGGAGTCAGTTTGGAGAGCGTTGACATTTGCAATGCCGTAATTTTTGATTCCAAGATAAGAATCTCTAACGGTCAAATTATCTACAATCAAATTTCCCTCAGACTTAATCCCAGCATTGGTATTTTCAATTTCAACGTCGCTAATCGTAGCACTGCCTCCAGGTTTAATCACCAAACCTTGCCACAACCCTTGGCCGTGTGATGATTGTGCGGTTGGAATAGCAGATGAATAAAAGTGGCTTGCTTCAGCAACTAGAGTGCCATAAACTTCGATTGCAAAGCCATCGCCGCCATCAATTACGCTGCCTGCTTCGATTGTTAGGGTTGAACCCGCGGAGACGATTATGTCACTATCAAGTGCAATTGTACCCGACCAAGTTGTGTCAGTCGAAATGGTCGAGTTGTTTGCCGAAATTAACGGCACACATAGCATTGAAATCAATAGCCCAACTATTATGCTGGTTGAAATCACATGCTGCCGCATATTATCCCCTTTAATGCGCTTGCATATCAAACCAAAGGCTTCCGGTCAGGTTTGGTACTTTCATAAGAAATCGAATTCATCGACTGCTTTTTGTTGTACTGATTCTTGTTTAATGGTAGGTTTTGCGCGCGCTTTTGCGTGTGGTTTTGCCTCTGCTTTTGGTTTCTTTAGAACAACGAACAATCCTGCTATGAGTAAAATGACTAAAGAAATTCCACCGCCGAGAATGAGTGTTGTATTCGATGAAGTTCCGAATATACTTTCTTCTTCAGTTTCGCCACTAAATTCAATCGTAACCATTAGTGATTCACGTTCACATCCCCAAGTTCGACAGGTAAATTCACTCTCAACAGCAAATTCTAGATTAAAATAAATTTCAAACGACTCGCCTGGACCAATGCCCAACTCTTCGCCGTTGGCTTCTGCTGCGTTAGAATACGACTCCCAAGTAGGAAGTGTAAGATCAACAATAAACGAATTAGTTTCGCCAGGGTCTGCTTGCACTTTTACTACATTCATATTGATGATGAAACCATATTCATCCAGTGCATCTCTACTCCAATCTGTGACCATCCCTCGAGCCATATCCATCCCATTGCCCTCATTTTTGACATCAAAACGGAGTGAAATTTTATCTTTTTCACCGCCACTTACCTGCGTTGTAGTTGAAGAAATTGAAAATTCCCCATATTGCATTATATTGACCATAGTATCATGATCTTCTTGTTCCATTGTTGGAGGGGGTACACCATTGGTTTCAACTACTGTTGCCTCAACATTAACTATTGAAACACCCGTCGG
>JAKMFF010000358.1 GCA_022425585.1 Candidatus Poseidoniaceae archaeon | reverse complement strand
CAAGGCCAAGGACAAGGACAAGGACAAGGCGAAGGCCAAGGACAAGGACAAGGCCAACAACAAGGCCAAGGCCCGCAAGGTCAACAAGGCCAACAAGGACAAGCCGAGCAAGGTCAACAAGGCCAGCAAGGTCAACAAGGCCAGCAAGGTCAACAAGGCCAGCAAGGCCAGAACCGTCAGCAAGGACAAGGCGAGCAAGGAGAACAAGGCGAGCAGCAAGATAACGGGCAAGGACAACAACAACAAGGCGGCGAACAAGGCGGCCAACAAGAACAACAAGGACAACAAGACCAAAACGGACAAAACCAAAATGGTCAAAATGAACAACAACAAGGCCAAACCCAAAACGGTCAACAAGGTCAACAAGGCCAACAAACCGATCAGCAGCAAGGCCAACAGCTCGACAACCAGGAATTAAACGGTGACAATGATAATGACGGAGACGGAATACCAGACGATGTCGATAACGACAACGATAATGACGGTATACCAAATGATGTTGACGCAAACCCATTTGACAGTGATAATGACGGTATTGATGATGCAGAAGATGATGATGATGACGGTGACGGAATTAACGACGAAGAAGAAGTTAATGACGGAAACCCAAACACCAACATCTATGATGCAGACAATGACGGAATTTCCGACAATGTGGATTTGGACATTGACAATGATGGAATCGACAACAGAAATGATTGGGAAGACGTCAACGGCAATGGAATCATGGACACTGGCGAGGACCGCACACGCGACCACGACAATGATGGTATGAACGACGCTGTAGATCCTGATGACGATAACGACGATATTCTCGACACTGAGGAAATCGGCGGACCGACATCTACCGGCTACCGCTACGACCACGATAACGATGGATATGTTGACATGACAGATACTGATGATGATAACGACGGTCTTTCTGACTGGTTCGAAAACAACGACGGTAATGACATGACAGGTCAATTTGACCACGACAATGATGGCTTAGAAGACCATTTGGATGACGATGACGACAACGACGGAATCATCGATGTCTTAGAACTTTAAGCACATTAACATCGTTCCACTGATTATTTGATCAGTTACTGGTCCTTTGGAGGGTTCGCCCTCCAAGGGACCTTTTTTTTATTCATATTTTGGCAATGATACTTATCGTTTTACTTGATACTTTAACACTAAAGCGACCAGTCGCGTTGATATATCATACCTCGGTGGCGAAGTGTCGAGGTGCTTCAATGCAAACAAAGTTAACCATAAACCTATTAGAAAAACGTCGTAAATTTACGCTCTCATTATTGATGATATTCTTAATGATCTCAAGCACTACTATCTCTTTGATGGCTAACGAACCTGCAGATGATGAATCATCAACCAGTTACAGTATTTTTTCAGATGGCGAATTACTTAGGCCCGAACCAGTAACTCAAGGCGGAGACGTATCGGGGCAGGGGACATTAGTTGACTACAACCAAGCGCCCCCTCAACCACATCCTGCTTTGTTTGACATAATGTGGACCGACCCGGGAGTTTCCTCGGGAGTAATCAACGATATGTCAGCAATCCTTGCGCTTTCTGAATCATATTCTCTTTTCCTAGAAGAATCTAACAAAGATGACCACGATAACGATGGAATCAATGATTTGAATGATCTTGACGATGACAATGATGGAATTTACGATCTCCTTGAGAGATTTGACGGCTGCTACGGAACAGACCCTCTAGACCACGACAATGATGGTGTTCCAGATGTTGATGATTGGGATGATGATAACGACGGTATCCTCGAAGGTCCACTAAACATCACAGCACTAGAAGCACAAGGATATGATCCAATCAACGTCAGTACCGACCGATATCTCGATCCTGGCGTTATCCACCCTTGGACTAACCAACCCGTTGGCAATACGTACTTAGCTGACCAGAATCCTATGGACCACGATAACGATGGTGTAACTGATGAAGATAGTGATGGGTCAGGTTCAGACAGATATGACGAGGATGACGATAATGACGGACGTATCGACCAATTCAAATGGCCTTGCGACTTAGACAGCGATGGTATTCAAGACTATTTTGATGATGACGACGATGGCGACGGTCTAATAGACATCGAAGACGCATTTCCGTATGATTCAACTCAAGCATTAACCCACGCTGAAGCAGGCAACCTATTTGACGCACCAATTGAATGGCAAGCCAATGATTACCTTGCTTATTCAGGTGGCGTTGATTATCTTGTTTGGGAACAAAACAGGGTCAACGGCCCACTGGCCACGGCCTCTGGATTCTACCCGTTGTTTGAGGATGCAACAATAACCACACAAGGGACTCCATCTTTCACTCAAATTTTTGACGGAGATCTTGATGGTGACGGAATTCCAAATTTCCTTGACCCCGATAACGATAATGATGGTATACCCGACAGTTCTGATACCGATGATGACAACGACTTGATTTTGGATATGTCTGACCCAGATGATGACAATGATGGAATCCCAGATGTTTGCGTTGTTGTAGATTTCAATAACGATGGCCTAAATGATTACAACAGAAATAACGATACAGGCTCATATCAGACCCCTGGTAGCGACACCGACGGCGTTGCGGGTCTTGATTGTGAGATTGATTATGACGCCGACCTAGATGATGATAGACTTAGGCCATTTGATCAAAACTATAACGCAGTATACGATTGGCTTGACCCTGACATGGGTGGTACTCCAAATCCTGACAACTTGGCTAATATCGCTGTCAGTGGTGACCAAGCAAACTTCGAATATGATTTAGATGACGACCAAATACAAAATGAAAACGATTCATATCCGCTTGATTCAACAGCCGATGTAGCAGCATGGAACTGTCCAACACAAGCCAACCCAATTCCAACGAACCCAGATCCGCGCTGTACGACACGTCGTGCTTCGTTTTCATTATTCAATGACTGGGACGGAGACGGAATCTCTAACTGGGATGATATTGATGATGATGGTGATGGAATAATCGACATATTGGATATTGATTGGGACTGTGATTTTGATAATGATAATGATTTACAATTAATCAATGGAGGTTTGTATCGTGACGATGGACCTAACAACATTGACTCAGACATTGACGGAGATGGATTAGAGAATAGTATTGATTGGGATGATGATAATGATGGCCTTTCGGACTTGTATGATCCAGATGATGGTAATTGTGGAGTGGTAGATTTCGACCAGACCGACGCATTTTACCGGCCATACTATCCTGTTGATGACGGCGGCGATTTAGACGGTACTGAAGACGGCCAAGGATATTCAGTTAACGCTTCAGATTATTGGAACTTGGTATTCCAGCACCACCCATTCGAATCAATGATGCTAAACTACAACGGTTATGACGCAACAACTCAACCAGTTACCCCAGGAGAAGTTCCAGAATTTTATTGGTTCTTGATGGCTAGGTGGAACTCTCGAAACGGAGGCAATGAATGGGATATTGATACCGATGGGGACTCATTGATTAACGGCCTAGACACCGATCAAGACGGTGACGGTATGCCAAATTGGTGGGACCAAGATGAAGGCAATGATGGAATAATGGACATCAACGATCCAAAAATGGGCGGTACTTTCAACCTGTCAACTTGTGGCTACACGGCTGGTAATTTTGCCACCGGATTCTCCTGCGGCTACACCTATGCATTTGCTTACCAGATGCCACTTAATGGGGTCAATGCTCAACTAGGCCTGCCATTTTCAACCAGGCCAGACCTAGGCCTTGACCAAGGTCAAACAGCTGGCGGCCCTTCGAACAACTGGAGCTGTACTCCTGGTGCACAAGGCGGATGCTACCACTATGACTATGGTGGAGACGGTACTGTCGATGCTGGAATAACTTATTCTCAAATAGCCGATAGCAGAGATGCGTTCATTGTTTGGCTAGGGCTTACCCTCGGAGTCCAAGGCTGGAGTTGGAATTCAGACACCGGCCCAGTTCAAGACTTCCCTGATGAAATGGGTGCAGACATAGTTCCAAATGAAGTCGATGAAGACGTTGATGGTGATAGTTTCAACAATACTATCGACATTGATGACGATGCAGACGGTGTTTACGATTGGTTTGATGTCGATGATGATAATGATGGAATTTGGGACTACTTCGACATGGATACTAATGATGATCTAGATGACGACTCTAACATTACTTTGCCTCAAGGCGCATCTTTCTTCACAGGAACAAACTGTAATGATAACGATGACGATGGTAACGATGCAGACGCAGATGATGACGGTTTCTTCCAAGCAGTTTGGGACCGTGGCGAAATGACTCAAGGTTATCAAAACCCACGATTCTATGACGTCGATAATGACAATGATGGTGTTCCAGACGCTGAGGATTATGACGATGACAACAATGGTATTGATGATTGGACTCAAGAGTTAATCCCAGGGTGTTTTTCTGGTGAAGAACAATCCCCATGGGATCACGACAATGATAACATCTCTAACTGGGCAGACAATGATTGGGATGGCGACGGCATAGACAATCTGGAAGAGTTAGCAGGGCCGCTTGGTATTGTTGGCCCATTTGATCACGATAATGATGGCCTTAGGGATGATTTAGACCTTGATGATGACCAAGATGGAATGGAAGATGAGGACGAAAATCTAGTCTGGCCAATTCGTTTTGATAGAAATTCAACTAATCCATGGGATCACGATGATTTCGGCGATGGAGAGGCTCTTGCTAATCCATTAGACCCATCAACGGGACCTGATGCTATTGACAATGATGATGATAATGATACTCGAATAGATCCTGATTTCGATCACCTAGAAGATGGTGAAGTAAACGACCCTTGTTACAACGGAGCGGAATCTAGCGATTGGGACTTTGATAATGATTGTCTACTTGATGACGACGACAAAGCTCCAACGTTTATCACACTAAATGCACCAGACAAGTTATGGATTGATGCTAAGACACCACAACGATTCACCGGACACGTTGATTGGATTAATCCAGTCACGAGCCAATTTGAACCTGCTCCAAACGTCCCAATACAGATTAATATCGAATGGGCAAACAACGGTACTAAGGCGATAGAGTCGATATACATACCAACCAACAACTTTGGTAATTTCACCTACAACCAATACATCTACCCAGAAATGCTAACAGTAGGCGATAGTTCTACCTACAGAGTATATGCCGAGGTCACAGAATTATTTGCTTTCAACGGCAATGAATCACAATCATATCTACTTGGAGCTGAAGCAAATCTAACTGCTAATATCGCGCCAATTGGCGCGTTCAAGAGCAGTGAGCAACCCTTCAAGGTTGACTTTTGGGCTCATTATACAGCAGATACCGATCGTGGAGATTACACTAAATTAATCAGTAATATTCCAATCACATTTACTGTTAGAGGCGGTCCATTTGGCAACTTATCTAGCCCGACCAACTTTTCAGGACTAGATGGAAACGGTTACCGCACAGATAACCGTGGGTTCGCTTCGGTAACATTTGTTCAAGATGTCGGCATATCTGGTACTTGGCGCCAAATTAGACTGAATGCCAGTTTAGACAATGGTGTAGGCCAGCTACCTGGTGGCTATGAGGAGATTATTTGGGATGACTTAACCAAACGCCACATAGTCGTCACTGATGCTAATGGTGACCCAGTTACCGGGGATTTCACTAGTTTGTATACTAATACAACACTCCCTGCAGGAGATTATCAAGTGACTGGACAAGTACTGCCGGAACTAGCTGCTGAGTGGCCATTCCCGTATCTATACGGCGATAATACCGAACCAGAAAACGTACGAGTAATGCACCGAATGAACATTGACGGAACTATGTATTTGCCAGGAACTAATCCGGTCTACTACTTCGATGGAACAATCAATAACGGCGATGGAACGTTTGGTAATTGGGCAACATTATTCCATGCTGACGCACTGACTAACGCGGGGCTAAATTTCAACGAAGTTTCAGCAATTAAACCATACCCAACCAATTGGGATGGTAACCCTGCAAGTTTATTGGGAGAGGCAGCATTGCTAAGGCCATTCATTGCCGTTGATGGCGATGATTGGGCAATATCGTTAGTTAATGCTGGCAATAGTAATTTGCCACCATGTGGAGCAGTAGATCCAACTGACCCTAATAGCCAAGTAAGATGCGAGATAGTTCCAGAAATGAATACTGGAGAATCTTACCGAGTAGTCGGTACTGTCACCAACAGAACGTTGGCACCATGGGTTGATGATCCAATCACTTTACAAATCGACATCGACGGTAATGGACAGTTTATCGGTCAACAAGAGACACAATTTACTTCTAAACCAACTCAAGCATGTTCAACTTGTGACGCGGTTTATGATTACAACTTCACTTGGTTGAGCCAATACTCGGCTAAGACCTACGGAACTAGAGTTGACTTTACTAATTCAGCATTCTACTTTACTGGAAACACCAGCACACTTTCGCCTACCGGTGCTTACATCAACATAACAGTAATTGGAACTACAGATTTCCAAATGACCTCTACGCCAAGATTGTACCGAAACACTAGTACGGTAATCCAAGCTAAATTAGTTGATAACTCACTTCAACCTGTCAGAAACGCACCAGTAAATTATACCTGGTCATTTGATGGTCGGACGGGTGTTAACTATACTGATGACAATGGTTTCTTTGAGGTCCCATTCACGATTAACAGTACTGATTCATTGGGTAATTTCTCACTTGAATTTGAATATCCAGGTTCTAAATTACTGAAAGGCTCAGCCGTCAATCAATACATCTGGGTTATCTCGAGAACTAACATTACGGTGACAGATTTACTCCCAAGACAAGTCCAAGAAGAGTTTGGGAACTTTAGAAAGAGCGGAGATTCATGGAATTTCGTCGCCCAAATTACTGATGACGGAGCCAATGATCCAGGTATTACTCCAGTTAATCTAAACGGCGCAGATTCGCCAACGGGTGGCTTAGTCGACGTTATTTTCGAAGGCACAGACTTCCAAGGTGTCACTTATCGACAATTGGTGGCAACTATTGCGCCACAGGGTGCTGGACAACTTACATTGCCACAACCAATACCTGGTTCTGGCGACTCACACCTGTGTTACTTTGACGGAAATAACGATGAGTTCTCTGATTGGGATGTAGACCAAGATGGAGTCGTAAGCAGAGAAGAATCAGTAGGCTGTCTTAGAGCAGATATTTCCCCATTGACTCCAGCCAAGTTAAGTAATGACCCAGCCGGATTCCTTCCGGATGGCTTTGGCCCAGTAAATGTCATACTGAGGTATGAAGAGAGTTTACCAAACGAAGGTTGCCAACCATTTGCTGATGAGCTTGATTTCAGAACATTGGGTGGCGCATGGGATCCGTGTACCTTCGTACCAAATAACGAAAAATACCGAATTTTCATGCCAAATATTGAGAACGGATTCAACTTGATTGGTACGACATATATCGATGCACCAGATGAAGAAATTGTTTACACTGGAGAATTTGACATTCAGACTCAACAATATGAAGATAAACCGATGGTTCTAACTGGCCGTCTTTATGATGAATTGGGTAATAATCTGTCCAATAGAGTTGTTTCAGCCCAATACACAATGAAGAATGACCCTGATAATCAAATTACCAAGTGTAACGATGTTAGAACTGATGAGAACGGCATATTTGTCATTGAGTGTGACATCGAAGGTGTTCAGGCAGGACAAGCAGATATCAACATCATCTACTCTGCTCTCAACACAGCAAACCGTGACCAGTACAGATACAAATCAAAGACACTGCCATTGACTTATCAGATATTCTCTAATTCAACCTTATCGATTACCGATGTGGGGCCGTTCAAGTCAACAACTGATAAGTGGCTTGCACCTAACGGGACAGAGTATTATCGATTGTTCTTGAAAGAATCTTTCCACATTGATGCTATCCTGAAGCAAAGTAACGGAGATCCTGTAGGGGATAAGTGTCTAAACTTATACTTAGATCCAGAGGAGAACATCAGACCTATTGCAAGAATTAGGACAAGCCAAGCCCTAGATGAACGTGGAACTATTGCTTGGTTTAGTGGCGATCCGCTGCAAAATCCAACATTGAAGGGCGTTGAGACTACTGGCGGTAAGACCGAAGGTTTCCGAGTACTTCGTGTGGCGTATGAGCCAACTGAAGATTTGAGTAATTACGGTGGCTGCGCAAGAGATGCAGATAAATCATTGAATGGTTCATTCATGGATGTAGATATCTTGGTTCGCTCGAGAGTTGATATTCAAGTTCAACAAACTTGGAGTTATCGTGGCGATAATGGTTTGTCTGAAGGGGATCCAGTAATCGGTGAAATAGCCTTACTTAGGGACCGGTTAGACCTTGCAGTGGAAAACGAAGAAGTATTCTTCTTGCGTCAATATTACTCCAATGAAGGCGAGTGGGTTACCGATGGAGAAAATCGTTCGACAACCAACGAGCAAGGTATTGCAAGTTTCGAGTGGGCTTTTGACGGCAGAACTTGCGGTGGACAACCTTGTCAAGGTTTGTGGCGAATTATCGCCTATTACCCCGGTTCAACATTCTTTGCCCCATCACAAGACAATATTTCTCACGAAATACAATGGCGAGAACCAATTTCAGTCAGCGCTGACACCGGCTTCTTTACCCCAGGGAACACCATGGCTCTAGCAATTCTATTGATGGCGCTGTTTATTGGCGGTATACTGTATTACCAGAGGTCACAAGCACGTCGGCAGGTCCAAGCATTGAGAGGTATCCTAACCGACACAATGTTACAATTAGAAGCAAGCAATGAATTCATTGCCGCTATCTTTGATTGTTACAAAAATTTGGTCAGACACTTTAGAAAATATGGCTTCATGAAGAAGGTTTACGAAACCACTAGAGAATTCGAAGCTGCTGTACGCAAAGCCTTTGACATGGTGCCAAGCGAACAACTAGACGCATTCTTGACCATCTTTGAAGAGGCAAGATATTCAGATCACACTATTGATGCAAGTCACCGGGATAGAGCTGTTGCTACCCTCGGCATGATTCTACAATCATTGACTGTGGCGCTTGGAGAAGGAATGATAGTCAAGCGCTTTGAAGATGTCAACCTTTATGACAACCAAACTAAGGCAGGCGAGTTTGTTGCTGCCGATGGCTCGGTAAGACAAGCAGGAATTGTCGACGGTCAGGATTCAAACTTTAAGATTTGAAATTAACCAATTGATTCGGATTTATTCCGAACCTTCAAGGTGCTTACCCGTTGTGGCTTGGCCATGGAAGACTGGAAGACGCTAATTGACCAAGCCATGCAAAAGGAAACATCAGACCTTATCTCTGCTCACGCAACATACGGGCAAGCCGTAAGAGTGGCTCTTAGTGAAGCACAAATGCTACTGGGAGACCTTGAAGCAGCACAAATCATCGAATCGATTTATGGTGCTCTAGTTGCTTACTCTCAGCAAGTAATGTTGAGAATGAAAGCAGAAGACCCTGAAGTAGGTGGAGTAGACCATGCATTCCGTGCAGGCCAAGCATACGGCGTTAGCTGTGTACTGAACCATCTTATCGATCAACTAACCGATGTTGTCGGGACAACTGCTTTGGGTGCTTTAGATGACTTCTCTGATACTCTGCATGATGAAATTATCATTCAAGGTAGAGCTGCAGGTTTGACAGTAGAATTACTCGATGCTAAAGGCGAAATTTTGCTTGAATAGATGCTCTAACTGGCGCGATATTCGCGTCTTTTGACAATCGCTACGCGTCGGTGCTTTGATAATGGGTTGGCGAGTCGCAGGGTTGCTTCAAAGCATCGAGGGAGTCAAATGAGTAACCCAAATAGTAAGACAAACGCACAGTTGATTGATGTCATCAATCAACTGAAAGCCCAGTCTCGCGATACCGGTTCCGCTGTTTGGCGAGATGTGGCCATGCGTCTCTCTAGGAGTCGCAAGAACTGGGCCCAACCTAACCTAAGCAGAGTAAGCCGCCACGCCCCAGAGGGTGCAACAATCCTCGTGCCTGGCAAGCTACTTGGCAGTGGTGAGGTTTCCAGTAACCACACGATCGCCGCCTACAGTGTGAGCACCGGTGCTCGTGAGAAGATAGAAGCCGCTGGCGGTCGAGTAATGACCTATGGCGAGCTTATGAACGAAAACCCATCAGGCACGGGGGTTGTTATTCTTGGATGAAACAACCTACGTATTTGATGCCGATGGCTTGGTCCTAGGTCGCTTAGCGTCTGCAGCTGCAGATTTGCTAATCAAAGCAGCCAGAGAGCATAGAGATGACAAAGTCGTAATAGTCAATGCTGAAAAGGCGATCGTAACTGGTAGTAAAGTTTCAGTGTTTAACAAGTATCAAGAAAAGTACAAGTTAAACCACGCAAGAAAAGGGCCGTTCTTCCCAAGAATGCCTGATATGATTCTAAAGCGTTCAGTAAGAGGTATGCTGCCTTACCAAAGTAAGAGCAGTGGACGTCGAGCATTACGTAACCTAAGAGTAGAAATCGGCTGCCCAAGTCATTTGTCGGGAGATCTTCCAGACGGACACCAACAGGGTGACGTTAGCAAAATCCGCAAGGCTGCATCACAAAGCTTTGTTTCACTTGGTGAAATTAGCCAAAACCTTGGTGCACCAAGCCACAGATGGACTGGGGGTGACCAGTGATGGCAAAGAAAAAGAATAAGGCAGTAGAATCTTCAGGAAAGAGAAAGACAGCAATTGCTCGAGCCTCAGTTAAGTCTGGTAAGGGTAGAGTAAGAGTCAATAGTGAACCTATCGAAATTCTTCAACCATCTTTGGCAAGAAGAAAAGCAATCGAGCCCCTAATCATTGCCGATGCAATGAATCGTTTGGCTAAAGTCGACATTAATATCACAACCACCGGTGGCGGAATTATGGGTCAAACTGACGCAATAAGAACCGCTATCGCTAGAGGTCTTGTGCTCTACAACGGTGGGGCTGAAGGTACTGATGAAGAGCTAAGAGATGAATACTTGAGATTCGATCGTAGCCTTTTAGTCAATGACCCAAGAAGAAAAGAACCAAAGCATCAACTTGGACGTGGTGCTCGTAGAAAGAAACAAAAGTCCTATCGATGAGGTGAAAATATGATAATTCCAGTAAGATGTTTCAGTTGTGGTGTAGTTGTTGCGCATAAGTGGGAAGAATTCAACGAGTTAGTCGCTTCAGGGACCGAGGTTTCAGACGCTCTAGACAAGATTGGATTTTCTAGATATTGCTGCAGAAGAATGTATGTTGGGCATCTAGACCTCATTCACGAGGTTGCTCCGTTCAGTCAACAAGCCGGTAATTAGACACAATAGGGCCCGTGGGTTAGCTTGGCCTATACTTGGCGGCTGGGGGTCGTCAGACCCCGGTTCAAATCCGGGCGGGCCCACCAACGAGTCTAGATTACATAATACGCAAATTTAAGCTATAGCAGTATATTTGAAGTGATCAAAAATAGACTGGAAGCCTTTGGTTTGATATGTGTAACCGGCAAAGGATGCAATATGCGACAAAGAGCTTTGATGCCGCTCACACTTGTCCTTTTACTACTAATTTCAATAGTGCCATTACCGGTATCATCATCAGAAACCACCATCACGAGTGATATCACCTGGTCTGAAAATCAGGTTTTGTCTGGTAACATTACCATTGCTGCTGGGGCAACACTCACTATCGCAGCAGGAGTTGTTGTGGATGGCGGTGATGGCTACAGGATTGAGATTGCCGGCTCTCTAGAGGCACAAGGGGTGCATTTCTTCTCCAGTGCTGAGCCACAATCGCCAACTTCTCATGGCGTAGGTCTGTGGCAAGGGCTTGTCATAACTTCCACGGGTACAGCGATTCTTGAAGATGTAATTATCGAAAACTCAAATGCTGGCATCCGTTCTAATGGCGATTTAACGATTGAAAATCTTACAGTAATTGACTCCTATATTGGCATAAGAAATATGGGATCTTGCCACATCAATCTATTTAGCACAGAGGCAATCGATAATGAGGCGATTTTGAATAGTGGTACAATAACTCTCAATAATGGTTCAATAAATAATTCAGCAATCGGGATAAGTTCAACAGGCTCTGTCATCATAGAAGACAGTCAATTCTCCAATGTTGGCGTTGCCTTAGCTGCTAGTTTAGGAGATTTAACGGCTAAAAATCTCACATTGGTATCTGCATCAGTAGGCTTGGCAACAAATTACGGCGTGCAATTCCAAGCTAGTGAAATTCAATCAAGCAATGTATCTTTACTTGCTGATCTGTCCAATGCTGATGATTTTTCCCTTACAGACGTGCAAGCAGAAGGTAATCAATTGATTAAATCAAATAGCGCTACAGGGGTTCAAATTAGTAACATAGATTTTACAGGTTCTATCGACATAAACCTCCCGGTAATCGAACAAGATTGCGATGGCAATTGTAGTATCGAAGACCTTACCATTACTAATGCTAAATACGGTATTTTATTGACAGGTCTAGGTGCTCACCAGATAATTTCGTCTTCAGTTTTTGGACAGCAATATGCTTTACGTTCTTCAGAAGAAGGCCATTTAACAATCAGTAATTCTTCATTTACATCAGATGAAGCGGGAATAATAACCAGGGATACCAATACCGTAATAATTGGCGATGTTGTTTCTACAACCACAAGTCGCCAATCAATTGCAGTTGATATTATTGGAGGTATCCACATATGGGATAATTTGAGCACTTCAAAGTCTTATGATTCAGGAGATTTCCATTCCATTGGCTGCAAGGCATGGTACACTACGATAACCGTTTCAAGTCTCCAAGCGAGTAATTTTTCAACTGGTATATTGGTTCAGGAAAGTGACTTGACTGCAGAAGACATTACTTCAAAAGGCGGTCAAAATAATGGTATTGAACTACTTAATGGCCATTTGATGGCAAATCACCTAGAAACAAAATTTCAATCAACTGGAATGGTAATGACCCAGACCTCGCAGGCGACAATTTACCAATGGATTGCTGAATTACATGACATACCACTTCAGGTTGACAGTTTTTCTGCAGCCTATATCTTAGATTTGGCGACAATTAATTCTAATCCGGCTTACAGTGATGCTTCTGGACAAGGTGCTCTTTACTATGGGTCTACAGCTAACTTGGTAATTACCACGGCAACTAGCCAAGAATTCTTACTTACTACAATACAAATTACTGATATGTCGGGAAATGCTATTGAGGCGGAAGTTATTGTAAACACCTTTCAAATGGAAAGCGATGAAAACGGTGAAGTTTTACTTCCTCTATTCTCTGATGGCTCTCTAGTAACCGCGAGTATCTATGGAACCGGAGTTAGTAAATTATTGAACGGAGCAGTCCAAGGCCAATCTATCCAAGTTCCCGTAATACCTTCTAGTGACTGGATAATCTCTTCAAATTCTTCGATTACCATTCAATCTGATACTGGATTACAAGAACTCACTGGTGATCTAATTTTAGAAGATAATGCAGTGCTTTCCATTGACAATACATTGCTTGTTTTGCAAACAGGGGCAACCATAACCATCAGTGATAATGCCAGTATAATTGGCACAAATGCAGTAATTACTGCCGATACCATTACCATTACCGACGCTGGCTACATTTCTGCATTAGACAGCCAATTTTCAACAACTATCAATGCTAATGTGTCTTGGTCTTGTGATGGAGATTTGGAGGTAGATCGCATTATCCTCAAACTTGATTTATCATTATCTCCAAACTGCAACTTGCAAATCAATAACGGTGAGTTTAATGGTCAATCAACTATTCCTGCTTCTTCATCACTAAACGTCACATCGTCTCTTCACATATCTGTAATCGACCGCGGCAATCCGTTGCAAGATGCATTGATTGAATACCAAGGAGTGTCTTATTCAACCGATATATCAGGAGAAGTGGTAATCCAAGCAATAGCGCGTCAAGTAAACAATCAACAAGACTACACAGGTTCAGTTGAGACAGTATTATTGTCCTATAATAGTTATAATGAGATTATTTCTTGGGATACAAGTAAGCCCAAATCTCACCAGTTTATCGTATCTAATATTGATGTTAATGAGATTAATTTAGGTAATATTATCCTCGATTCAGTTTGGAGCCCATATTATCTTGATAGTGATTGGGTAGTTCCGCAAGGTCATTCACTAACCATTTCTAGTAATGTTGTACTAAGAGTAGCAGACGGTGTTAGTATAACTGTTGATGGGGTGCTAAAGGCCCATCAAGCGACTATCTCCTCTACAGGCTTAGGCGACCGCTGGGCAGGAGTTGTTCTTGGTGCTTCAGAATTCTCAACAATCGAGTTATCCAGCACCAATATTTTGGAAGCATCTCCAGCCCTTTCAATATTTGAATCTGGGACTTTTATCGGGCACGACATGGTATTTGCACGTACGCTTTCAACAGACCCATTGATTAGTTTTTCAGCCACCTCGAATGCATCCTTTAGCCTAGTTAATTCACGACTCAGCGATGCAGGTAGTGGCTGTATCGATGCAGAACAAACCTCAATCACCGTAACTATTGTAGATGTTATATTAGAGCGGTGTGGCGGTCCTGCAATTAGAGCAGGACAAACAAATCTCGCCATCAGTAATATCACCATAGGCAGTGGTTCTTCCGCTGGCTTGGTGTTAACTAGTGTAACTGGTGAATTAACTGGATTATTTGGTACGGAATTTGATGGCGCTGGAAGTTTGTTAAAATTAGACTACATTAACCAGGAATTCATTGTCAAAAATATTACTGGCAAAGTCGGTGAGTCGCCTGGAATAGCAGGTTCCAATAATCGGGCACTAAATCTCCAAGGTGTCGAATTAACCGGCGCTCCGGCGCTAGATTTTGATTACAGCTCAGGAACATTATCTAATATCACTCTACACGGGCAAGGAACCGGCACTGGATTGATTAGTCATCATGGGAGATTTTCGGACAATCTTGCTTTGTCTAACATCGAAATTACCGGCTATAATGTCGGAATTGACCTGCATGCAGATGGCGTCGACACAGTATCTAGAATGTCTATTGAGAATTCAGTAATCGACTGTTCAACGGCGATTTCAGTAGAAAATTATCCACTCTCATTATCCCAAACTTCAGTAATTGGTTCAATAGATTATAGCGGAGCCACAAGTTTACAAATTTATGATAGCCCATTTAGTATAAATCAAAATATTTCTCTCTGGGATGGCGCGATAGCTGAGGTCTTTGTAACAGTTAACTTAGTCTCACAATTTGATAACGCAGTGAAACAAGGTGACTATTCTGTAGTGAGTGATTATTCCGATGGCTCTAAAATCTCATCATCAGTAAGCGGTCAATCTCCCTCACTGGATATTTTGACATTTACCACAGATACAGCAGGAAATGAGAAATCACTAGTCTCAATAACAGTTGAAGCAGCCTCTGCCGGGCATCCAATTCAAACCCAAACTCTAGAGCTGAATACTTATGATGAACTATCCCAAAGCATAATGTTTGAATTACAAACTAATAATGCTCCACTATTTACCATAGACTCGCCAAATTCGACCAGCATTATTATGCAACAAACAGAGTTTTTCTCAATAATTTCTGCAACAGATGACTTAGATTCGTCTACGGAATTGAGTTATACGTGGAAAATACTGGATGATGGGGGGGCTCAAATTTACAGTTTCACCTCAAATAATTCTACCCATTTTATGACCATCAATGCACCAGGTAGCCACATATTACAGATTCGAGTAGTTGATACACTAGGCGCTGAAACTGAACAATTCGTTCCTCTTGATGTAAAATTACTCGATTCAGATCAAGATCTAATTTCATCATGTGATGAAAATAATTGGTTTGACTTAGCCAACAGCCGATCTTGTGGTCCCGATGTTTACGATGACGATGATGACAATGACGGCTTCATTGACACGCGTGATAAATGGCCACTTGATCCATGTGTTTGGCAGGATACAGATAATGATGGAGCCCCAGATAATATCAACTGTCCAGATGGTCAAACCACTGATTTATTCGAAGACCAAGACGATGATGGTGATGGAGTGCCAGATATTTTGGAGGGTAAATCTGACAATAATGGCGGTTTTGACTCAATGACTCTAATTTTGTTAGTGTTAAGCGCAGTAGGTATTTTGCTATTTATCGGTCGAATGAGAAAAGGCATGCAGGAATGATTTAGATGGCAGCAATAGGTCTTCCACCATCAGATACATTCGCTATGTTTGTGATTGTCATATTAGCGGCTATTGTTCTATGGGATGCCTTTTGGTTAACCAAACAAACCCGCGACATACCAAAATTAGGCGAATTACCGAATGGCGGCTTTGCTTGGGCTAGTGAAGGTCCCCAAGAAGTAATTCGTCAATGGGGTAATCTGTTCTCCATGGCCGCGATGATGAGTTTACCTTGGCCGCTGATATCCATATCAAACACCCCGATTATTTATGGCATAATTTGGGATATACTGTTATCCTTGCACATAATTTATTTGCTAATTCCAAAACGTTATGCAGTTACATCTACTCATTTATTTGCCGATGGTCAAAGATATGAATGGAAAAAATTACGTTTATCTAAGCGACAACCGAAGCGCCGGATTATGCTACTTCGTAAAGGGTGGGGGATTTTTGGCCCACTTCCAGTTGGCGGCAAGTATCACGATTTAGCCCAAGCCAAGCAGTTTATGGCGACGGTTTATGAAAAAAGTCTAGAACAAGAATGACCGTTATGACCAATAGGCGAATTCTATTGGGAAAACCATGGAATGGACTAGAAGCGATGAAGACTTGCTGGTAAGAATAGATCCAGGAGAGGAAATACACGCCTCTTTGCAGAAGCTTGCAGAAGAAGTAGGTTTCAATGCCGCAGCAATTACCAGTGGTATTGGACGGACACGCGATAATATCTATGGTTACATGAACAATGAAGGCGTCTACATCAAAAGAGAACTTGACAATCCTTCAGAATTAGTCAGTCTATCGGGTAATATCGCTCGAACACAAGATGGAAAACCTTTCACTCATATTCACTGTTGCTGGTCAGACGATGACAATACAGTTCACGCAGGGCACATGTTTTCCTCAACTATTGCAGTAGTTGCTGAAATACACTTAAGGATAATGTCAAAGGCTGTAATGACTCGTTGTCCATTGGCAGATGTACAACTGCTTGGGTTACAATTTTCGTGATATTCAAAGCCTATGACTAAGGTGCATGACCATGGCCGACGAGCAGAGAATCGAGGAACTCTCTGCGGCAGTTCGCTATCATCGAGAATTGTACTATAATCATTCAGCCCCAGAGATTTCAGATGCAGATTTTGATGAGTTGTGGGACGAACTCAAATCACTAGACCCTAACAATTCAGTGTTACATGAAGTTGGCCCAGAACCACTGCCGGGCACTGAAAAGGTAGAACACATGTTTCCAATGCGGTCTCTAGATAAGGGTACGACAGATGAAGACATAACCCACTTTGTAACCCAATCAACATTTGGCGGCAAGCGATACCTCGCTCAACCAAAATTAGATGGCTCAGCGCTGTCGCTAGAATATGTCGCTGGTAACCTGCACCGTGCTGCAACAAGAGGGAGCGGAGAAAGAGGCGAAGATGTTACACTAAATGCTAAGCTAGTTGCCAACATTCCACTACGACTTAACGTTGCAGCGGATTGTCATGTACGCGGTGAAGTAGTCATGCCGTTAGCAATATTTGAAAAGAAATATCGTGATGTTTCACCAAATCCTCGTAATCTTTGCTCGGGCGCTCTGCGTCAAAAACACGGTGACGGCAAGGCAGATGCTGCTGATTTGGTGTTTTGTGCCTATGATGTAAAGTTCGTTAATGAGTCGCCAACCGCGAATCATGATAGTGAATTACTGGCCTGGTTGCAAAAAGCAGGTATAGAGCCAGCACCGTGGACAATCTTCGAAGCAGATTCACCACAAAAAGCAATGATTGAACATACTAGAGAATGGTCTAACAAGCGGAGTGACTTTGAGTTTGAAATAGACGGCATCGTCTTCAAACTCGATGATTTACAGCAACGCAACAACCTCGGTATGACTGCCCATCATCCACGTTGGGCACTAGCATGGAAATTTCCACCAGAGGAAGCAACCTCCGTATTACTTAGCGTTGATTGGCAAACCGGTAGAACTGGCAATGTGACTCCAGTGGCAAGAATTGCTCCACAGAGTGTTGGCGGAGTGACCGTTGAAAACACAACTCTGCACAACCCAGGTGAAGTCGCAAGGCTTGGAGTGAAAATAGGTGATAAGATTCTTATCGTTCGACGTGGGGACGTAATCCCTAAAATTGAACACAGCCTTGGCAGAGCCAAACCAGAAGACTTAGCAGATCGTTACCACGCAGACGGTACGCAATTTATGCACGAACTTCCAGATGAGTGCGAAATTACAATCCCTCAAATTTGCCCCTCCTGTGATTCTAGTCTAGTTGTTGAAGGAGCCTTTCTAAAATGTTACAATATGTTGTGTGAGGCACGAACTAGCCGGTCAATCCTCTATTGGTGTAGAGCTTTAGAGATGGATGGTATTGGTGAGAAATTGGTTGAACAATTACTCGATGCAAATCTGATTTCATCTATTTCAGGACTCTATGGATTAACCAGTTTAGATTTGACTAGTCTTGAGCGGATGGGGCAGAAGTCTGCACAGAATGTTTTGTCTGAATTAACTCGAACTAAACAAATGACTCTAGGTAAATTCATCCATGCACTTGGCCTACCTGGTATCGGGCCAGAACTGGCTTCCTTATTCGCTAACCACGTCAAGACGCTTGAGGGGATGTTTGACTGGTTAAAAGGGGCTCATGCAGAATTGGGTGACGATGCGTACGGTCCAGAACTTGATGAAAGCGGCAAACCACACAAATCAAATCTTGCCATTCGAGGCCTTTGTGAGCATGATGGGATTGGCGAAAAAGTTGCCATACAGGTTCGTGATGGCTTAGAACTCCGCCGAGTTCTAATTCTTGAGTTGTCAAAACACTTAGTACTGGATGAGGAGCCAGCCACGGTTTCCAGCGGCAAGTTTGAAGGCATGACATTCTGTATTACTGGTACGTTAACTCAGCCACGTAAGGTTATACAATTAATGGTAAAAGGCGCGGGCGGCAAGGTTGTAGGCTCGATTTCTGCTAAACTTGATGTTTTGATTGCCGGTGAAAATGCGGGCACTAAGCTAGCAAAAGCCGAGAGCCTAGGTATCACAGTATGGGGAGAAGAATTGTTGAACCAAGCACTTGATAACTCCGCTCAGTTAAGTGAATCAAAGGATTCGCCAGATAATTCGTCGCCCAAGCAATCTCAAAAGTCGTTGCTTGACTTCTAACGGGTATTTCTTTATGCAACCATCCGTAAATATTCAATAGTTTGAGATGAAGGTGGTATAATGGGTCAGCACAGGTTCCTTGTTGCTGTTACTATGGTATCGATGCTGTTACTGGTGCCAGCAATCCAAGGATATGAAAATGGAGTTTACAACCAAGCATCGGGCTGCGGTTGCCATTCGCAAACAGGTACAACACCTGCATCAGTAAGTATTTCAGGGCTGCCTTCTTCATACGATGTCAACAAATTATACCAACTCACAGTATCAGTTAGCGGAGGGGTCCAAGGCTCCAACGGAGGCTTCTCTTTAGAGGTTGACAAGGGGACATTGAGTACTCCGCAAGTTGGATTTGGTTCAGTGAAAGTCAATAACCAAGGCAATAGTGCTACCCATGGTATAACCGGTAGTAGTTCTCGCTCCTGGAGTTTTGATTGGACCTCTCCATCAGCGGGTGCAGGTACGACAACCTTCGAAGTGGCAGGTATAACTGCTAACGGTAATGGCGGTACTAGCGGTGACCGATGGGCTACGAATGTAGTTCCAGTGCCTGAAAACGTGCCAGTGAATAATCCACCATCAGCGTCAAATGTTTTGTTGTCTCCAACCGATGCTAAAACAAACGATGTACTGACATTGAGCTATTCATACAGCGACCCTGACGGGGATGCTCAATCAGGTACAGAAATCACTTGGTATCGTGATTCACAGGCTCTATCACAAGGAACAATTTCCGGGCTATCAGTACCAATCAGCGAGACTCTGAAGGGCCAAGAATGGTACGCCACAGTCAAGCCATCAGACGGTACTGATTACGGAAGCATCGCAACCAGCAATGTCGTCACTATCGAAAATACCGCCCCTTCTCTCAGCACACCATCCATTACCCCTTCGGCCGCAGAGGAAGATGATGATTTAACGGTCAGTTATTCAGCTAGCGATGATGATCAAGATAGTTTGACTATTGAGATTCACTGGTATCTAGATGGTGTAATTGTTACAGAATTTAACAATGATACAACTGTGCCATCAATTGCCACACGTCAAGGCGACGAATGGCGAGTAGATGTCATAGCATATGATGGTGAGGATACAGAATCTAGGTCATCACAAATCATAACAATTGGGCAAGTAGTACAGCCTAACAACCCCCCAGAAGTGACATTTCCAGTAATTTCACCGTCTCAGCCAACAACGTTGAATGACCTGTTTTTGACATATAATACCCAAGATTTAGATGGCGACCAGATTATTGCTACTGAAATAGAATGGAGCTTGGATAATACTTTGACTATGCAGTCCTCTACAAATATTCAATCATCATTAACAGAAAGAGATCAAATTTGGTCGGCTAAAATTAGGGTTAGCGATGGAATTGATTGGTCGACTTGGTCTTTTGTTGAAGTTACGATAATAAATTCAGCACCGGTCATCAGTGACCTCCAATTATCTCCTACTAATTCATACACTAACGATTCGCTAAGTTTCACCTATGCTTACAGCGACTTTGACGATGATGTAATGGGGTCTCCAACAATTACTTGGTACAAGGATAGTATCGAGCAAACCAACCTGGAAAATCAAAATACTGTACCAGCTTCACTCACCACTAAAGGAGAAAACTGGACCGTATCAGTCTACGGAAATGATGGCACTGAACTGAGTATTGACTCATTAGCATCATCTGTGTTAATCCAAAATTCCATTCCAACAGTAATGATAGAAGATATGCCCGAGAATATCTCTTTTGTTGACAATCAAGCATTGGGTCTAACAATTCTTCCAGAATTTACCGATGCAGATGATGATCAGATAAATTTCCAAATTTCGTGGTTAAGGAATGGCTTTAGAGAGGGCTCATTAGATAATTCAACATTTGTTGACGCTCAATATTTTGGTGCTGGACAATCATGGACCTGTCAGATAACCTTCGATGATGGCGAGGCACAGCCGCAAGTCGAGGCATGGGAAATTAATGTTGAAAATGCTGAACCAGTAGCAAATATAAACATAGAATCAGCCAACCTCTGGTCTGGAGAATTAATCGTAATTAATGCAACACAATCATATGATTTAGACGGAATTATCTCAAATTATTATTGGCAATGGGATGATAATTTTGGTAACCCAATGTCAAGTGAAGGAGAGACTATTTCCATTATCACCGCCGGTACAACCAGCATATCTCTTACGGTAGAAGATGATCTAGGAAGTACTGCCACTGCCACACGGTCAATACAAACGACACA
>JAKMFF010000344.1 GCA_022425585.1 Candidatus Poseidoniaceae archaeon | reverse complement strand
GCACTTATCTGCAGCATCAAGGGCTTTACTCATTTCCCCTCCTTGGTGCAATAGGTTGGCATAAGATAGCCAATCCTTGGATTGTGTTGGGTCTTCAGCAAGTGCTTGTTCGATAGATTCTAATGCTTCTGAACGGGAGCCCGCTCTAGCTCTTAGACCAGACAATAGCGAACGGTCTGCTGGAGTATCAAGACCTAGCGCTTCGAGTCGAAGTACGTCTCTCTCCGCCTCCATGTCGCCCATCTTCGCCAGAAGGTGGGCATGCGCTCTTAGCAGGTCTGGATTATCTGGGTTGACCGTCATTCTTGCTTCAAGCCAATGTCTGCGCAGTACTTCATCACCTTTCTCGATGGCAATGTATTCAAGCGCCTCTAAGACATTAGCATTGCCTGGTGAAGACGCATAAGCAATACCAAAACAGGTTTCTGCCCAGTCATATCTTCTCAGACTCAAGGATGCATGGCCTAGTTTGTGAGCCGCAACTGGTTTTAGACCAATTTTACTAACATCCATGTTGTGAGCGTCGAAAATTTCGATTAGTTGCATCACCATGTTGGAACTGGTTTGAGTCAACAGATCGTTTGCGCCAACTATACTTTCAACCGATATTGGAGAGATCAGTGTCTCCAAAGCAGCAAGTGCATTGGCAAATGGCTCAACATCATCTAGTGAATCACCCATTTCGCCGAGTTGTTCAAGGTGGGCTAGTGTGCTGTATGCCTTGAGCGCCCCATCCAACTTAGGGTTGGTAGCACGTAGCGCATCAACCATACCGTTTAGGGTTGAAAGTCGGTTATTTACATCGGCTACTTGGGTATTCAAATGCGTGAAATGGGCGCTTTGTGATTCTTGCAATAATATGTTAAAATCGGATAGTTTTTCCAACTTCTCGTGGTTTTGTTTCAGCCAGTATCCAACGCCTCCACCTGCACCAAGACAGGCAATCCCAAACAAGGCAGTAATTGGTTCCATGCGAATCGAATCTGGTTTGAGCCTTTATGCCCTTTGGCTAGAATGAATCTCTTTACTGGCTTTTTCGACCCCCAAAATAAACGCCGAGAGGTAAAAAATCTCATGAAAACGCCAATTACCAACCTAATCAGCGCTCACATTGAAAGACTATCATTGCTCACGGACAAATAGGTCTGTCTATGGAAGAGGAAAATATGACTGGGGCCAATCCAAATTGGTTCAGCAATCATGTCTCTGAATGGTCTGATGATGGTTGGGATACTGCTGAAATCAGCCAATACCTCGAAACCAATTCTTCTACAGCAACTGAAGCATTAATGCGCGTTGAGTATCTTATCCAGGCCAGTAAATCGTTAGTTGAGCGAATGAGTCAAAATTGGCTGGAAAGATTAGACATCTCACAAGGTTTGTTTAGCGAGTGGGTTGAAGCTTTGAGTAATCCAATGGACTTTCCCGACATCAATGAGCGATACGAACAATGGGCTAAGACCAATCGTCGTTGGGAATTGGTGTTAGAAAATAATCGAAGAGATTGGGAATCGGTCATGATGGTAGAGGAGCGTTCTCTCATCTTAGCGCGCTGTGATGCACTTGATGAATCATCAAAAATCCAATTAAATTTAATTATCCCGCTGATGAATGATCCTCATTTATTTAGCGATATTGACGCTGAATTGTCGGAAATTGAACAAAATGAAGCACGCCAAAAGCGGACTATCTACTCGGCTGCACAAGCACTGCAAGAGGCGGGGCACAATGTAGACAGCATTGATCAGATGAATCTCGTTGATGCATTACAAGAAATCGCGCAGCAGCAACGGTTACACAATTTTCATGAGATGATAAGGTTACAAATTATCGATGAAATTGCCGAATTTGATGACCAACTCGCGGATAAATATGAAACGGAAAGAAAGCTATTGTTGGGCGGCAATAGTGAAGAAGATTTAGCCGAATTGTCTAAACAAATATCGTCGATGGGTAGTGATTTGAACAGTAGGCTATACCATTTGAATATCGAGATCTCTAATTGGATTGATGCTGGGATTAATTTCCCTGCTGCCAGCATTGTGGCTAAGGATTTATTTGAATGGGAGATTAATTTACCTGAATTAACCAAGGAGATCGAAGAACATCTAGCCTTAGTTGCCCGTTTTCAGTTCTTTGAACAAAGAATTAATGATGTTCAAGATGCAAGGCAATATATTGGTTACCTCGAGCATACTGAAGCATTAACAGAGATTGTTGATCGGTTAGATTTACAGTGGAAAGATGCTGAACTACAATGTTATTCAATTATCGAAAAATATCAGGTTCTCGGCCTGGTAATGGATGACTGGGAATCTCGAATTGGCAGCGACCCGTTTAGTGCATTAGCGATTATTCAACAAGATGAAATTATTTGGAATAAGCGAATAGACTGCGTCAACAGACTACTTGAAATCGATATTTCTTATAGCGGTAAAACAGAAGTCGAAAAACGCATAAATTTGCTAAAAGAAGTCGAGGCCGGTGAAGACGTAATCACCGATACTGAAGCGATGATTGCTCGACTTATCACCAGAGGTGCAAGGCATCGTAAACTACTTGAGCGCGACTTGCTTGAACTAATTGGTCAAGGCAAAGCCTCAGAAAATACCATGTCAAGCACCTTCAATCTCGCAGATTTCGAAGAATTTGTTGCTCAAGCAAGGCAATATGGGTCAACTACAGATTTTACTAGCACTGGAAATTCAGTAGTTGGGGGGAAAATTGGTGAACGAATTAAAACTAAAATCGCCCATGAATTAAATCTGTTTCAAAGTGCTGGTTGGTATGTCAATGAACTTAACGAAATGTTTGATACAAACCCGATGATGGTGGCCAAAATGTTGGCTAATATTAGGCCGGCTATGGCGCAGCATGCTTCACTGCGCAGAAGACTATCGGCTATGCCGTGGAATAGAAATGTCAGTTTAGCATTGCAGATCCAAGAAGAATTGCAGAATCCACTCAGACTCGCCGCTATTGCCGAACAAATTCCTAAAATGATGGTGGAATTAGCAAAATTACCTGTTGAGGACGATGAGTTTCAGTTCACGCCTTGGTCTCCCGCGCCGATTAGAAAGACGTTGATGCCGGTTCCTGAACAAGTTATTGAACCCGCTGATTCTCTTGAAGAAGCCCATGAGGCTATGCTTGATGCCATGGAAGAATCCACAAAGATAGATACTGAAGTCACAGAAGAAAAGCCAGAGGTTGCTCCGGTGAAACCCCCACAAAGGGAAAGCGAAGTACAGATTCGCGATGATGATATCATCCGCGAGGATGGTTTGACAGATTACGAATTTTGGGAAGATGAAAATCGGTCCGCAACTCGTTGGAGGGGATGGCGCGAAAAGCAAGAGGCACTGGAGTTGGCAAGGCAAGAGGAAAAAGAAGTTCCAAAGCGAGCAAGAGACAAACAGGGTAAATTTGTTGGAGATGATCTCTCAACGCCTGACTACAATGAAGCATGGGTTGATGGTAAGGCTCCTGAAACCAAACAAGTGGTGCAAAAAACCGGTAAAGTCGAATTAAGTTCATTAGAACACTTACATATTTTCATGAATAAAATTGGCATGAAAGATTCTTTTGAGGAAACTAGTTCCGCTGATGAGCAAATTGACTCGATACGGAAAAGTCTAGCAAAACATGTCGGTAATGAGCCGAGAGATGTTCGTTTTGACCGCTTATTGAGATTAGTTTTGCGATTACTGCCCCAGGGTAATGAACACGATGAAAAACGCCAATGGCTTATTATGAAAATTGCTGCTAATCTAAAGAAATATCAAAACTGGGTCAAAATGCGTTTAGAGGCGCGGCATAAAGCTGCTAAGGGTAGTCTAATCGAGGATTCGTTAGTGCTTGGTAAAGCATTGCAACGAATACCAGGGCCCGGATTTAAGGTTCCGCTAGAAAAAGACGAAAAATCGTTACCTGCGTTCAATGATATCGTGGAATTAGAAGCTGAAGTCAAGATACTGGTTGACGTGTTAAATCTACAATCTGCTAGTGGAGTGGTCGTTTCGGCGAATTGATTACTTCAATTCTTCAAGTAACTCATTCTTTTCATCGTCAGAAAGTGAATCCTCAACCGGTGCTGCTGGAACGTTTATTTCTGGTGCTGCTGGCATTGGTGCGTCTAATGGCACTTCACCCATATCCATTGGCATAGGTGGTATCATTCCGCCCATAGGCAACGGAGGGGGCATTGTTGCGGGCGGTAATGGCGGCGGCAACGGCGGCGGCGGTGGCGC
>JAKMFF010000337.1 GCA_022425585.1 Candidatus Poseidoniaceae archaeon | reverse complement strand
GTTAAGTTTTGTTAACGTAAAAGTTCTGATCTTGAGTAGATGGATATAATTGCACTTTAATCTATAATTTTTCAATTAGAATTTTAATTTTTCAATTAAAGTTTTAACCAAGTTATTTCCGGTTTATTAATGGCTAAAGACTGGTTAGCAAGTTCGATGCAACCGAGATCCACAATTCACCTGACCGGGGAATTAGAGGGTCTGGGTGACGATTTTGTCACTAAATTAATTCATGATGAATTTATTGTGGCTGTAGAACAAGATCAATTGGCTAGAATATCGAACAAACTTGAGCTGGAATTGACTCACTTGTCTGCTGGACTGAAAGTGGCAAATCTAGCAGACATAACTCCCAGTGACGTGGTAATTCATTTTTCTTCAAACCATCAGGCTAGTAATTTATTTGTTGAAATAGCCGAGTTATGTCAGTCAATTTTGGTAACTACTGGACTTTATTCTCAACCTAAAAACCTAGAATTTGTCGATACTATCATCGAGCTAAATGATTTGATTCCGAGTACCAATTGTCAACATTTTCAGTCAAGTAATCTTGATCAAATACTACAACTCTGTTATACAAGTAGCACAGAGAGATTTCAATCCGACCTACCTGCAAGATACTGGTGGTTATCACAACAAGACGCCGTCACGGGTCTTGTTGGGTTTGTTAAATGCAGTTCTTTGCCCAAAGGAGTAGTGCCTATGTGTGGTCGCAGAGAATGGAGTTTATCCGACACATTTGACCAATTAAGCATGCTTTACCAAAGGACACTTGCCGGTGCTAGTGGTCAATTTTCTCTAGATCACTTACAACCCAGTCCAGTAATCGGTGCTGGAGTACAGCCAGTTACCGACGTGGTGGTTGGTAAAAGGCCAGATTTAAGCAACCTACACGAAGTTATGCTTGAATCAAATGAGGAAGGATGGCGCCCCTTAGTCCCGCTAAGAACTTCTTTGATGTATTATCTGGCAGCTAAATTGGAATAATTACAACGTTTGTGGGCCGCCATCTGGTATGACGGTTAAACTTGTCAAGTTGCCAAACAAAGTAGGTCCATTGGTTAGAGTTCCAAAGATACCTGTGTCACCGTTAGGGTTGTGCGATAGTGCCAACCAAGGTCGGCCATATGCGTCAATCTGCATATCGATAAAATCGCCAAAACCGCCACAGCGTTCGTAACCACAGGTTGGGCTTGCATTATCTAGCGGGTCATCATTAGCGTTAACCTGCACCGTGGTAATTAGTGGTGTTTCATTAAATGCATCAGTCATCACTGAAATGTACCCGTCCCACAATCCATCACCATCTTCGCCTATGTAGCCAAACGCAACTCTGCCAGGATCACCAGCAATAACAACAGGGAAGCCAGTCCCTTGTAAGTGACTTGGAGCAATCATTACCGCATCTGACCATGTTTCAGCGTGATCTAAGGAATATGAAAAGTAAGGTAGATTGTCTATTCCCATCCACATTGCGTATACATTGCTTTCACTATCAGTGTCTACTTGTGCCTCTTCCGCATTCCAGGTATCTGCAGTGCCAGATTCTTCGGTTGGCAGTACATGTTCAGACCAAGTTATCGCCCCATCTTCGGTTTTGTACATTGAATAACCTTCACCATTACAACCAATTTGTCCACGATAGAAATTTCCATTATCAGCGCCAATTATGTGTGCAGATAGACCGCCACTTTGGCAATCAACAGGTGCTCCAGGCAATTCAGGGCCCCATGTGAACCCACCATCTTGGCTTGCCGAACATAGTGGTGCAGGATAGTTACCGTTGATGCAGAACACCCACAAAGTTTCGTGAAGTATTCCGCCATAGGGTGAGGAAGCAATTGTTTGATGATCTTGAACCGAATAGCCAGTGGCAATCGATGGCCCAACCCATGATGCACCTTCATCATCAGACCATTCAACAGTCATACCACCCAAGGCATGCATATCGAATTTCATGATTCTATCAGTCCACGGGTCAACATAGACATATGGGTCATTAGAATTGGCAACTGGGGGTTGAGCACCGTAGACATCTTGACAAGTATAATCTGCAATAGAAGTCATTTCAACCATATTACTACATTGAACAATAGCGGTCGACCCAGCATTACCATTACCCCAACTGGTGATGTATAGGTTGCCTGTTGAAGTAATACCCATTGTTGGCTCGAAAGTCGACATGCCGATTCCGTAATACGAGGAACTAGCGTAATATGGAATATTATTCTCTCCTAGAGCTGTTGTATTGTTCATGGCATTCATGCCTCCCGGATAATGATACCAAGTTCTGCCATCAAGCATGTCTTCAAAGTCAAAAAATTCTGAAGTCTCTTCAACAACAATAACTTCTTCCTCGCCAAAACACCCGGATAAAGATAGTAGGCTCATCATTAATATTACCATTATAGCATTAGTTTTTCTCATCTTATTCACTCCTAAATATGTCCGCGCCAATTAGTGGCAGTAGTACGCTAGCATCACCCTCAACACACACATTTGGTGCTTCAGGTCGCATTTTTCCCCAAGAAATCGCTTCTCTTAATCTGGCCCCGGATAAACTTCCATCATGTTCTGGGGCTGTAGTGATGTATAC
>JAKMFF010000309.1 GCA_022425585.1 Candidatus Poseidoniaceae archaeon | reverse complement strand
GGTGTTATTGAGGACGACGATTATTGTCCTGATACTGTGGCTGGAGAATCAGTAGAGGCATTTGGCTGCTCAGACTCCCAGAATGGTGGAGGCAATAATGGCGGCGATAACGGCGGCGACAACAACGGCGGCGGCGATAACGGCGGTGGCGACTTTGGTGGCATTGATCTAGGTTGCATTCCAACTGGTGCAGATATGACTCAAGAAACGGTAATACGTTCTGATTTGATTTACGCTGCGGGAATGAATCATATCAATTTCCCACTTGTTGAGGACAAAGTTTGGAGTGAGGCTGCTGAAGGGACTGGTACATTTTCTCTATCGATTGAACTTGGTGGGTGCACAATCTCAACAATGGATATCGAAGATTCAGGCGCAATACCACTTAATTACCGACATTTAGGCGACCAATCATTTACTATTGGTCAATCGACAGTCACTGCTACAGGAATCCAAGTATTTGCTGGTCGTCAAGGCAATGATGACTGGGCAACTCCAGATTTCACACTTTTACCAAGCGTACCTGATGATGTGGCAAAAATGGGTCTTCCGTTTGCCGCATGGGTCAACGTTGTTGGTTTCAATGAATTTGACTCAACAGTTAATCTAAGTGCTAGTATTAATGCCCAGAATGCACCAATTATGTATGATTCAATGCAACTTTCTGTTGACCAGCTCGGTGCAGTAATCGTTGATACCATGAATCTATCAAGTGGTGAATATGTCTTGACAATTACTGGTGAATCTAGTGCAATGGAGCGCTCGATTACTGTTCCATTCACTGTTGATAACGATCCAGATTTCGAAATAGTTACGCTTGATCCTTGGATTGTAATTCCTCAAGGCATAGAATGGGTTGTTCCTACTCCTATTTTCATTGAACCAGTAAATGGATTTTCAGGCGCTGATGTCACTATTGGAGTGACTGTTCCAGATGGAGTTACCGCTCAACTAGATTTTGCCAGCGGTTCTGCACCATTTTTATCAGTTCTAACTTTGACAATTCCTAGTGACTTATCTGCTGGTGATTATACAGTTATTGTGACTGGTACGGCTGGCTCAACAGTACACTCAGATGAAATCACCTTTACTGTAACATCGATTCCTGAATTTTCACTTGACATTGAAAACCGTGAGCAAATCATCGTTGACGGCACTATGTCAATCAGTGGCGTGATCAATGCGCACAATGGTCTAGACCTATCTCTTGGTGGTGCATTGGATGTTTTGGTTGAACCTTACAATCAAGATTTGATAGACTCAGCAGTAATTACTTGGGGTACTATTGACATGAATGGTGATTTACCGTTTACCGTTACCTTTGCTGTTGATGATTCAATTCCTCGCAATGAATACACTATCAATCTGAACGTTGTTTCACTTGATGGTGGACTTGCTCACAGTGCGTCTGTGGCCTTTGTTACCGAATCATCTACTATTGACGGAACAGCGGTTGCCGCAGATGCTTCTGCCGTTGTATCTGGCAACACCAGTCTGCATGATGGAACCGATTCTTCAGCGACCAATATTGCTAGCGGGCAGGACAAAGACGATGATACTAGCAAGTCAGAGTCAAAGTCATCCAATACTGGATTAATTGTTGGTGGTACAATTGGTGTACTCGGGGTCGTAATTGGTGTTGCAGTAGTTATTATGCGTGGCAGAAACGGTGACAATAACAAAGACTTCGCACAACAAATGTGGACTGAACAACCTAACATGGCGGCTCAAGCACCTATTGCTGGAATGCCACAAATGGGTCAACCAATGCAACAACCAGCATATCAACAGCCAGTTGCTCAACAACCGATACAACCCGCTCAACCGGCATATCAACAGCCAGTTGCTCAACAACCGATACAGCCTGCTCAACCAGTAGTGCAACAACCTGCTCAACCAATGACTGCTCCAGCACCGCCGGTTGCTACCGCACCTGCACCACCTGCACAACCAACCACAGTTGCAGATTATACTGGCTTGCCACCTGGTGGTCAATACGATCAATCAACTGGACAAACTATCTACGTTCAAACAGATGGTGTGCGTTGGCAAATGATGACTGATGGTAGTTTCAACCGACTGTGATTTTGGGGCAAATCAGTATTTTGCTGACAAAATTACATTAAACTTAGCAATCAATCGCTAGATATGATTGGCTTAGAAGACTTAGGCAGTGCGGCTGTCCAAGGGCTGGTACTTGGAATAATTGCGGCTTTTGTGTTCAATTTTGCCTCGAGAGTTATCAAAATTCTACTAATTGTGCAATTTATCATTCTAAAATGGCTAGAGTCTAGACGGATTGTAATTGTCGATTGGAGTAAGATTAGTTTTGGTCTAATTGATGAGACAGACCTTGTACAACAAGCTGATTCACTACTCGCTTCGCTAATAGAAACAGGGTCGTTTGGTGCGGCTGCAATCATCGGTTTTATGGTCACTAAATCGTTAATCAAATCATAGGCTTGTAGAATACCGCTGGGTAGTATTTACCGCCATTTTCCCTGCCATTAAGGGGCATAGTCTAAATGAACACGCTATTTGGGATTGTCATGGTATCTGAGGGAGCAAGTGGCTCTAAAGGCGGCTCACCATTCAAGAAATGGTTCATGCGCCAATACTGGCGAGTTCAACAAAGCCAGACAATTATCTCAATGGCGTTTTGGGTAACAACCTTGACTTTGCTTATTTGGCCTTATCTGCGATGGCGATTTGAAAATGATTCAACCTTTGCCGGAATTTCAACAACTTACTTTGGTCTTCTTGGGATTGGCGCTACGGTGATTATTTTGGTATTATTAGTTGGAGTGGTATATGATGTAACGTTTGGTTTATGGCGTGAACATGCGACGATAATCGGTGAACGTAATCCGTTTCAGACTTATCAGATAAGCCCTAATTTTGCTATTATTCTGCTGCAAACTAATCTCATACTGAGTAAATTAGGCGAGGATGATGAAGATATCAAGCGACATTGTGAATTCGTCGACCGATGGTTTAGATGGAATGTTGATACTGAAATATTCGCAAGAACTATGGCGGGCTGGGAAAACATCATGAAAGATGAAGACCCGTTTCTTCCAACACTTACCGAAGAAGAGCGTGCTAAGTTAGCAAAGAGAGTTGAAGAATTGGCTCAACATTAGTCATTTAGCACTAATTTAGCTGATAGGTATAACTGTCTTTATTTTGGAATATAATTCGATAATCTTTGGCTAGCAAAGTTTCTAGTTGGAGCTGTAATCTATCAGTCGCAATACCAGGTTTATCTCTCGATAATTCCATTTTAATCGACATAAATTTTGGCCGAACAGCAGTATTCTCTAGCATATGGATGATGCTAACAACCTCTGCTCCTTCAATATTCAATTTGAGGTAATCAATTACTTGGTGATTCAATTTACTCATTATCGAATCGATGGTAAGTACCTGTAATTGTATTGATTCTTCAGTTTCTTGTAGATTGTCGATACTAAGGCTGACATGCTCCTTGTTTTTAGGTAAGAAAAAGTCTAATGTGGCATCTTCATTATACAGTCCAACATTCATGAAGTGCTGATTGTTGATATTAGCATTTGATTGTGCGATAATGGATAGATAATTCTTGTCACCACCACCAAATGCTGGGTTAGTATTGTGTTTGATGAAATCTTGTCGTTGATGTTCTGCCAATTCCAATAATTGCTGGCAAAGTGCGAAGTGTTGTGCAGATCTAGGAGTCGGGTCAAAGTGGTAGACGGAACAGGCGGTCAAACCGGATAAAACGAATTCTAAGGCGATGGATTCGCCAACTCCAAAGTTGTAGACAATGCTTGTTTCATCGAGATGCTGCAGAGGTACATGCGGCCATGTTTCGTAAGCTGGAACCTTTGACAATAGTGGGTCATTAGCATGAGGGTTCTTAGTTGGAAATACCCCAATCAACTTACTTTTCAATGCGTTAAGTAAACCCCGCATAATCACACCACCGCTTCAAACACAGCTAGAGTTTGCTTGACCATCATGTCCTCAGAGTAATGCTGGATGACACTCTCTCTTGCAGCACTGCCAATTTCGCTAATGCGCTTTGGATTTTCCAGCAGTGCTAGTAATCGATTGGTTAACTGTTCAACATTACCGGGTTTTATCAAAAATCCATTGACATCATCGGTAATAGCACTTGGTATTCCACCGATATTTGAGGCAATTGTCGCCATACCGTATGCCATCCCCTCAAGAATAGTCAGCGGTAAGCCTTCATGACTTGTAGTCGGCATTAGATGGATGTCACAGCGTTGGTAAATCGCTGCTAATTCATCACCAACAGTCCTGCCGTGGAAAGTGACGATGTCGTTCATCTCAAGTTTTGTAGTTAGGCTTTCCAGTGATTCAAGATAATCACCTGAACCAACAATGTTTAGCTGAACTTTATTTTTGACTTCAGTTGGTAGGTTTGCAGTAGCATGTATTGCATGTTGTACTCCCTTTTGTTTGACAATTCGACCAATTGAAATAATCTCAAATTTATCATTCTTACTAGTCGCTTCAAATTGTTCAGGAATATGTACTCCATTGGGAATTACTTTGACTTTATCTTTAGCAAATAATTTCATGTGATGCTCTAAGGTTGGTGAAACAAGAGTTATGGCTTTACTAGCCCTTCGTACAGGCAACTCCATGGTGAAATAGCGTTTCAGCCATGTAGTAGGGGTAATGAGTAACCAGTGCCAGTATCTTGGATGGTATGATGCTGAGCCAAAGAAAGAGGTGAATTCGGTTAAACTGGTTCCATGCCAAGTTGACACAACAGGTACAGTATTACGTTTGGCCCATTTCAGGATGCCATTGGCGCCCATTGACTGACTATGGATTATGTCAATAGGTGTTGCTTGGTGAATAGCGCTAATTTTTTTCTTTGCAGCAGAATTCCATCTGCGACTGTAATATCCTGGTTTAGTCCCTTCAAGGTAGTGAGTTTCAATGCCATCATTATTCTCATGGCGCACTCCGTCTTGCCGTCCAGTCGTAATCACCGTGACGCGATGGCCTGCCCCAGCAAATCCTTGGCACAAGTCCATGGTTTGTTTTTGCATGCCACCAAGTGAATGTCCCAAAACAATTCGGGTCATTACCAGTATGTGCATATGCAGCCTGAACGGTCACTGTGACTTAATTGCTTCAATCGTCTTCGGGCTTTTTGTCTTTGATGTACATAGTTACGGCCTTATCGCCGTGGTCAAGTTCTCCAACCGTGACAAATCCATGACGTAAATGGAATCGATCTGAACCTTCATTAGACGGCTTCAGGCTAACTTCAGCAGTAACTGGGATGCCATGCTGTCTTGCATAGTCAAACACTTGCTGATACAACAGAGTCCCAATACCAATATTTCTAGAATCCTTAGCAACGGCAATTCTGTCAACATAGATGAACTGGTCATAACGTTGGTTAAACCAAGCGTAATTTAGGCTGCCATACTCGGTTTTTGGTAGTAAGCAAAGCACGAATCCGATGAGTGTTCCGTCTTGGTAAGCGCCTAGGCTTACTTCAG
Source organism: Candidatus Poseidoniaceae archaeon (assembly GCA_022425585.1). The sequence goes on along the minus strand of JAKMFF010000309.1, from coordinate 1,264 downwards.
ACAAGTCAAGCAGTTTAGCCATCTCCGCTTGAGTAACCTGTCCAGTTCCGGGTAATCCTTGTTCATTGATTTCCCACATTTGGTTAATGTGAGTGCTATTTAGTTTGGATGTCAGTAGCGTTTGGTTCTTTTTCGACTTTGACGGCAAGATGTACCAAGAGAGTGGAATCAGTAATATGGAGGGCAAATTCTTACCGTACTTAATATCAAGATTTGATTCAAATTCAATAAATGAATCTGCTAATGATGAATTATTTCCGGGGATTTCTGCCCTAAGTTGTTCATATTCCCCAGGCTCTACCAAACCTAAATCATAACCGCTATACGCAAGCTCAAACCGGATGCCAGGAAAAATTACCTTAGTATCTAAACTATTTTCTTCATGAGCCATGGAACCCGACTCAGTGTTTTCAACGAATGTTTCCTCGGATAATGTTTCATCAATTTTGTCACTGTCGTCGCCATTATCTTGAGCAAGATCGAATACATAACTAACGGGCATCAATATTGCAAAGCATAATACAAAAGAAATCAGCGCAAGAATTCTAAAAATACTAGAAAACCGTAAGCAAAACAATACTGCTATCTCACTAATTATCAGTATGAAAGCAATGAAATATACACTGGTGCGAGCTATTTCCAGCCATTCCGTCTCTTCAGGTTCAACTACATCGTTCTCTTTATCTATTACTTCATTAGAGTTATTAGATTCATTTTCGGTTGAATTTTCACTACTTGCTTTATCATATGATTCATCATAATCACGTGAAATCATATACAACAGAAATGATGTTGATTTCTCCATTTTCACATCAATTAATGTTTCCTCTCGATCAACTACCACTAAAGCATCAATTTCGGTTGGAGCCGGCGCACCTTCGGTATATTTTCCTTCAAATACAACTACTAACCATGCTGATATAAGCACATGACATACAATGAATATCAAGAAGCTAAGTCTTATGACTTGGCCTATTTGACTATGTTTTGGGCGTACTATCATTACAAATCAACGGTCGTAATTATGATTCGTCTTTTCGATTAGCAATGATGAATCCAGCCAATGCTATGACTGCTAAGACCGAGATTGGTGAGGTGAATGGAAGCAAGCCATCAGATTCAGCCTTTTCCTCAGCATCACTGATTTCGGTTCCATCAGTGTCACTCGAGTCGTCTGTTGGCGATGAAAAGTCAATATCTCCTGTATCAACACCTGCTTCTTCAAGGTCTTCAACTATCTGGTTTACATCGTGCTGATCAACAT
>JAKMFF010000292.1 GCA_022425585.1 Candidatus Poseidoniaceae archaeon | reverse complement strand
CATTGACATTCTGTGCAACGAAGGTTGTCGGTTGAAGATTGCAACATCTCCATCAATCAAGTGTCTCTCTACAAGCATACCGGGTTTAGGATTACCGTCTCTATCAAAGGTTGACAGTCTATCTTCTACGGATGTTCTTTCACCCCATTCATCGGATGGGCTGCCACAGTGCGGACAAGTAATTTCCAAGTGTTCAGGAACTGGGTCTGGGTTTACTTTGTCAAGTTGTTCTAGTTCCCACATCCATCTATAGTGCAAGATGGCTCTTGGGTCTTCTTTTTCCAGTGCGTTACCATTGACATCTTCTCCACGTAGGTTTGAAAGTGTTGCATGATCATCAGCAACATAGCTTGTTACCTCAACGCTTGGGTCGACGACAGAACGGCTGATCTCTTTCCTGATTACTAACCCAGGTAGGAAGTTTGGCGCAGGCATGACTTGATGTAAATCTGGCCTCATGGTTGTTTCTTCCATACATTCGGGGTTATGGCATCTGAAACCAGCGTTGATTAGTCGGCTTCTAGAGTTGATTCTAACTCTTCGCTTGTCACCACGAATAATGTAGTTGACACCAGGGTGAACATCTGGACCTCTTAGAATCATTTGACGCATTTGTTCTCTGTTTCTCATCGTGACTCTAATTGGCACGGTAAGTTCTCTAGCAATCTTTTCTGGAACACCTACCTCGTTTACTCCAAGGTATGGGTCTGGTGAGATAACTGAACGCGCACAAAAGTTTACACGCTTACCTGAAAGGTTACTTCGGAATCTTCCTTCTTTACCCTTGAGCCTTTGTGTCAGGGTCTTCAGTGTTCTTCCTGAACGGTGTCTTGCTGGTGGAATACCTGAAGTTTGGTTGTCAAAGTAGGTTGTTACGTGGTATTGTAATAGTTCCCACAAATCTTCAACAATCAACTGAGGGGCACCAGAATCTCTGTTCTCCCTTAGCCTTTGATTAATACGCAATACATCAACCAACTTGTGAGTCAAGTCGTCCTCTGACCGATCTCCACTGTCTAGAGTGATTGATGGCCTTACGGTAATTGGTGGTACTGGTAGAACTTTCAACACCGTCCATTCAGGTCGGTTTTGAGTGTCCATTCCAATAAAAATCAAGTGTTCCACAGGAATACTACTCAACCATTCTCTAACATCCCTAGGATTCAACTTTCTCTCAGTTTCCTTACCAGTTCCCTGAGTTTCGAGTTTTTCTTTAAACGTTGTTGGCTTGTCAAGGGTAATTTTACCTTGAGCTGCGCCACAGTGCATGCAGACCTTTCGCTTTGCACCAGAAGTTACTTTCTCAATTTCTTTGATTATCTTGGAGAATTCCGTGGAACCTACTCCGTGTTTTAGTATGATATCACGTACTCTTGTTCTGTAATAATCTTGCTCGCTTAGTTCTGGGTTTGAAGGGTGAGTATTTGGCTCATCGTGCAATAGAATCTTACTGCATGAATTACAAGTTGCTTTGAGAGCGGTCTTGATTAGTCCAACGAAACCGATGTGAATTACCGGCAGTTCAAGTTGGATATGACCGAAGTGCCCTGGGCTCTCGTCATACTTACAGTTGTCAGTTGGACATACTAAACCTGGCTCGATTACACCCATGTGAGGGTCCATCAAACCTTGTCGATATGCGTGACCGTCATCTTTGTAGGTATCTGCAGTCTTTACTTCAACAGCAGACATCTTTCTAATTTCACTTGGGTCCATCAGACCAAATCTGATACTAGCAATTCGCTTTGGTATAAGGGTGGTAACTCTACTCATCTTCGGTCCTCCAGTTCTAATCTCATGGCCACACCTAAACTCTTCATTTCATCTAGCAGTAGCTTAAATGCATAGGATGTTTGTACTTTGTAAACTTCTGCACCATCTCCATGAATAGGGCTGACATAGGTTCTTCTCTTAGGGTCATACCAAGCGAGGTGGCCTGATTGAGCACAGACATACATGTCTATACCATCTGACTCATCCAGTAATCTATCCTTAATTACCATCGATGCTCCGTGAGCAATCAGACAATCACGTTCCATTTCACCAAACCTTAGACCACCTTGTCTTGCACGACCTTCTGTTGGTTGTCTGGTAAGGATTTGAACACGACCTCTGGATCTAGCGTGAATCTTTGAGCTGACCAAGTGGTGTAGTCTTTGGTAGTAGATACAACCAACGAAAATTTCCGCTGGATAAACTTGCCCAGTCTCTCCGTTAATCATGGTTTCACGACCCGAGTGAGCAAATCCGTTTCGAATCAATCCATCTCTCAGGCTACCTTCTTTCTCTCCACGGAAAGCAGTACCGTCAATTCTTCTTCCTTCAAGGGAACCGACCTTACCACCAATCATTTCAAGAACGTGTGCAACTGTCATTCTAGATGGAATTGCGTGTGGGTTGATGATCAAATCGGGGACGACACCATCTGCGGTGAAAGGCATATCTTCTGGATTGACTAATCTTCCAATTACACCTTTTTGGCCGTGCCTTGATGCGAATTTATCTCCAACCTCTGGCACTTTGTGGCTTCTTACCATTACTCTTACCATACGGCCTGAATCTAGTGATTCTGTTACGTAGACGTTGTCTACCCATCCCTTCTCACCATGCCTAACCAGCATGGAAGATTCTCTTCTTTCCTGTGCCATCAAGAAGGCACCGCCTGATGATTCTTCCAAGAATCTTGGTGGGCTTGTTTTTCCGACAAGCACATCGCCGCCTTCTAGGTACTTCTCTGGCAATGGCAATCCGTCAGCTTCTAAGTGAACATATGATTCGTCAGGCTTCAGACCTTTTACTTCTTGCAAAGATGAGCCTGGCTTTTCGATTTCTTCAACTTGACCGCCTGGGAATCTCCTTCGCTCAGCGTTGTAAGTTCTCATGAAAGTTGAGCGACCAAGACCTAGATCGATTGAACCTCGGTTCATGATAACAGCGTCTTGCATGTTGTAACCGTGAAGAGACATGATAGCAACGATGAAGTTTTGACCACCAGGCCTCTCATCGAAATTAGTTGTCTCCATTGCTCTTGTTCTAGTTATTGACCTCTGAGGGTAGTGCAGAATGTGCGCTCTAGTGTCCGGCCTTAGCCTGTAGTTAGATGATGGAAGACCCAATGATTGTTTGACCATTGCTGTTCCACCTGTAACACGAGGCGTAGAGTTGTGTTCTGGATATGGAATCAGAGAAGCACAGACACCTAGAACTAGTTGTGGGTCGATTTCGCAGTGGGTATGTTCGGGAGTGTATTCCAAAGGTACTGAGAAACTTGCAACTTCCCAATCATTGTTGGGCATTCTAATCCTTGCTTTGAGTTTGGCTTCAGTTGCTCCTGGCTCACCAAGATTAGTCCATTCTACGCTTTCGTTAGTTATTGGACGTCCAGCAAATTTCCCTTTGGGTACTGTCGCAGGAAGAACAAACGGTTTTGGAGAGATGTAGAGGTCTTCTTCTTCCTCAGCGTCTACCCATTCAACAATTCCTTCATTGACTAGATTCTTGAAAGTCATTTCGCCTTCAGTCAGCGCCTCTAGGTGTTGAGCAGTCAATCTTGGTGCGCCATCATAAAGTATCAACAACGGACGCAGAATTCTACCTTTGTCGGTGTTGATGAAAATGTCTCGGTTCTCACTATCGTAGCGAATTGAAACCTCTGGAGGAATTGTCCCACGGCGTCTTGCTGATTTGAAATGACGTACTAGATTGGTTCCACGCTTGTGTATTCCGTAGATGTCACCATTGACGTGAACTCTGTCGCCATCGCTCCAATCATCTGGTTGGTAGACATCGAGCTCATCTAATTGATTACGAACATCTTGTTCGCTGATGTATTCTGAAACGTCAATCATTTGAGCAGCATTCTTTACCAATCCGCAATTTTGTCCTTCGGGGGTTTCGTTGGGGCAAAGACGGCCCCAATGCGTTGGGTGAAGGTCACGCGCCTCAAAGTGAGGTTGGCTTCTGACAAGAGGTGATGTGACTCTCCTCATGTGAGACAATGCAGCCAAGTATGTTGTTCTGTCTAACAATTGACTGACACCAGATCTTCCACCGACCCAGTTTCCAGTAGCCAATGCATGCATTATTTTAGAGGTCAATACGTCTGGCCTCAAGCAAGAAGTGATTCTTAGCTCACGCTTTCTGTTGTGGTGTCTTTCAAGTTGATACTTCAAATCACGAGCGAGTTGGTTGGAGGAAACTCTGAACAAGTCTTCGATTAAATCTCCTGCGAGTCTCACTCTTTTGTTAGCATAGTGG
>JAKMFF010000224.1 GCA_022425585.1 Candidatus Poseidoniaceae archaeon | reverse complement strand
CTTGTAATCGGCGATGGCCCCGCAGCCTTGCGTTCTGCGGCACAATCTGCCAGACATGGGGCTAAAACTCTACTTATCTCTTCATCCGCACTTGGCGGCAGTGATAATTCAGCGGTAGACGGTCTAGCCGCATCGATTCAGGAAATGAACAATCGCGGTCATCGAGAAGACACAATCAAGTCAGGATACTTTCTGTGCGACCAAGACATAGTCTCCAGTAAAACTAGCAGTGCCATAGATGAAATGAATCATCTAGAGAAAGCCGGAGTAGTATTCAGCAGAGACCCTAAGGGATTGCCATCAACTCACAAAGGAATCGGCCATAGTAGTCCTAGATTGGTTGACGCTGGCGATGCCTCAGCACGCGATATACAACAGGTTTTGGAAGAACAATGTATGAAGCATGGAGTGGTAAGGCGCAGCGATCAATTGCCCGTAATGTTGGTGGAAACCAATCACAAAGTCGATGGCGTAGTCACTCTAGATATGGTTAATGGCCAATTTGTGGCAATTCAAACCAAAGCAGTAATCATCGCTGATGGTGGCTACGAAGGGCTCTTCCAAGGAACCGCTATTGGTTTTGGTACTGATTTGGCTTTGCAGACCGGTATGCCACTTAGAGGGATGGAATTTATTGCTAAAACCCCACTAGGCGTGGCAAACTCAAAACTCAACATCTCATCAACAATTCTTGGGTATGGGGCAAATCTTTACAATGCCTCTGGCGACACTCTTTCGGCAGATACAATGAGCGATTTATGCGAGGTTGTATTAGAGTCAGGTCCTGCTGTATTAGATAGCCGTGACATGGGCGATAACAAAACATGGTGGAATTCAGTGTTTAGGACTGTAAAAAGCGCAACCGGCGTCGACATGGATAAATTCACTGTCGGGCTTGAAAATAGAGTCAACCATACAATTGGGGGTATTCCAACAGATGAGCATGGCAGAGCCGTTGTAGGTAGTTGGTCAAGATGGTTCACCGGATTATATGCGGCAGGCGATGCAGCCTGTTCTGGCCTGAACGGGGCAGGAACTCTACCGGGAAATAGGCTGCTAGACAGTTTGTCAGGCGGCAACAACGCGGGAACTCATGCAGCTGAATGGGTCCAAACCCAATCATTCGCCAATACGGAAAATTTAGTCAATGCGCTGCAAAAATGTGTTGATAATCACCACATTGTTGGTGGTGAAGAAACAGCAGAAACGGTAAGAAGAATAGGTTCAATCGATTCAAAACTTCTAGACATTGCTACTAAATTTACTTCAGGCGCTAACAGCGCAGAAGAATTATCTAATTATTTAGCCGAATTATCAACCGCCGCAGAGTTAGCGGAGGCCATCCATTTAGACCAAACCTCACTTATCGCAAATACGAATCTAGTTGCCAAACATAGAATACAAGCAGGTATCAGATTGCTAACGTGTTCCATTCGCGCTTCAATGGCAAGAAATGAGTCACGAGGAGTACACCAAAGAGCCGATTTTAAAGAAGAAAATCCTGAATTAATTCATCATATTACCGTTGATAATGAAGGCAATATTGGAACCCTTGCAGTAAGGAAAGGCCAGAAGGACAATTGGGTACTCCCTCCTCAGTGAAAAACAAAAACTGAGTTGTCTTAGCATAGGTATGACCGACCAAACGATTTTTGAAAAAATTCTATCGGGAGAAATCCCATCGCACGAAGTCGGTCGGGGTAGCAACTGGTATGCTTTTCTAGATATTTTTCCCCGTCGCGAAGGCCACACGCTAGTAGTCCCCCACAAAGCAGTAAGCCATCTATCCAAACTTAGTGACGAACAGATCGCCGGATTATTTTCTGGAGTAAAAGCTGTACAACAAAAACTGAGTGAGGTTTTTTCTACTCAAGATTTCACTATTTGCCTCCATGACGGGCCACTTGCAGGTCAAGAAGTACCTCATGTACATGTACATGTGATTCCTAGGACAAGTGGTGATGGTGGTATGACGTTAATGTCTATGTGGCCAAAAACCAAACCTGCTGGTGAACCGAATCACGCTAAGTTAGCCGGTCTAGCGAAACAAATTGCGGAGATGACTCAATGAAGCACCCTGACCCTGAAGAAATGAATGATGGAGTATTAGACCATCGCGGTGACACATTACCCTATCTATCTAAATCCGCTAAAAATATGAAGATGGATAAATTGTTGACCACTCCAATGCCATCTTTTCAAGGAGAAACTCCGGGTTCTTATTTTTGGACTAAGCTAATTTATTGGATTTGTCACAGAATAAGCAAGGTTCAATTTCGTTCACTTGAAGCATCGGGTATTGAAAATATCCCAATAGACCGGGGGTCGTTGTGTTGTGCTTGGCACACAAATGGCGTCCTTGATGCCTTACAAATTACTCTAAATCACCCTAGATATTTTGTCTTAGGGGCTCGTCATGATTTGGTGACCCGGCCAATGCTTGGATGGTGGACTAGAAGAATGGCGGTACAACCTGTAGTTAGGAAAGCAGAACTGCTTCGCGGAGGTTGTACCGAGGAAGAGGCAAATTTCCTCAACGGGCGCTCATTGATGACTTTAGCATCGGGAATTGCCAACGGTTACGGCTGCGTATTATTTCCTGAAGGGACAAGCCACAATGAGTCCTACATGCTTCGATTTCGCACCGGGCCTATGAGGACTGTACTGGCTGCTGGAGCTCTGGCCGCAACCTCCAACAAGCCATTGCCAGTATTAATTCCATTAGGACTCCATTTTAGGCAAAAAGAACACTTTAGGACCGATGTTTGGGTTGAGTATGGCGAACCAATACAAGTCGAAAGTGAAGATATTCCAGACAATTTGATTGAGGCGGTTGGCGATGGAACTTGGTCAGAGCCTCCAGCCGAATCGGTATTTCGTCTTCGTGATAATTTAAGAGAAAAATTAGTACCACTTAGCCCAGATGTCCATTCATGGGATGAGTATCGCGGCCTACAACTTCTTGGCCATGTAAAAGGAAGGCTTGAAGGCAACCCGCCAAAATCATGGAGTCAAGAAGTCCAATCAGCACGCCATTTTAGAAATCATTTCGACGACCAACAACAATCTTTGGATGCTGATGATTTACAACCGCCAAAAATAACTCATCCGTTGGTTGAAAAGGCTGAACAGGCGGCTGAGATTTTGCATAATAACGGCTTAGATGGTAGAGATTTAAATCGCCAATCGGATGGACTTAGAAGGGCCAACTTAGCCAAATTGCCTTTGGCTGCTTCAAGAATTGCGTTATTCATTGTTCTCTCGCCGGTCTTTATCATGTCTTTGCTGCCTCAAATTGTCCTTGGCAGAATTCTGGGTGATTCGACTGACGAAGGGATAGATGCTAGAACGTCGTATCAATTTCTGGCAGCAATGTTTGGCTCAATCACCATTTGGCCGATATCATCGACTATTATTGTCACTTTGTTGTTTTGGCAATCTGGTGAGATTGACGCGATATTTGGATTTGATTGGACGACGGTTCTTGGCCAAGGAAGTATCCCAGTTTGGGCTACAATTGTAATTGCTTGGTTGTTAATGTTTCCAATTTCTTTACTAACTGGAAGACTATTTTCCTTGGTCTGGGAC
>JAKMFF010000221.1 GCA_022425585.1 Candidatus Poseidoniaceae archaeon | reverse complement strand
GATTGATTTTTATTTTAACCAACTTTTTACTGCTCAGTTGAGTGGCTATTTCTGATACTAAGTTGTCAGTCAAGCCAGATTTTCCAATTCTTATGGTTGGTTTTAAATCCCTAGACAAGGCTAGTTTTTTAATTTCTTTTGGTATATTTTTCATTCAATTACCCCGATTAAATTTTGGACCACTACCGTAGCGTCTGACGTGATTACAAACCAGACAGGTTTTGATAATCATGCCGTTTTTCACCCTAACTCTAGTGTTAGTTGAATTGGCAATTATTGAGCATTTATGACAAATTTTGGCCTGCAGCGATTTTGGCATTTTTAACCGATGTTTGCGATTCAAGTCAACCAACTTATTCGCTACTATTTGTTTGAATTCTAAGTCCTCACTGGTCTGGATTAAATCAATTAGTTCTGCTTGGTTAATATTGGCAGTAGAGCGTCGGTGACGTTTTGACCTACCAGAAGAGTTCAATCTTGACATTACTACACCTAGTCTAGTGCTATAAGAATATCTTTAGTGATTTCATCAATTGCTTTATCGCCATTGACATTACGTAAGATTCCCAAATCGTCATACCAATCTGCCAGTGGTGAAGTCTGTTCATGATAGGCTGACAATCTCTGTAGGACAGTATCCTCATTATCATCTGCCCTTCTTTTCATATCAGTTGAACCACATTCATCACAGACTCCATCTTCCTTAGTTGGGTTGAAAGTATCATGGAAAACTATACCGCATGACCCGCAAGAATATCTACCACAAATACGTTCAACAATTCTTTCATCAGGTACGTTAATTGCTATTACGTGCGTTACTTCAGTAATTTTAGACAACGCCTCTGCTTGAGGTATTGTACGAGGAAAACCATCAAACATGAGACCATTTACTGCGTCGGATTCTTGCACTCTATCCTTGATTAAATCAATGATAATTGAGTCAGGAACTAATTTTCCTGCGTCCATATATTTCTTCGCCTCAAGTCCCGTTTTTGTCCCATTCTTTACCGCAGCTCGTAACATGTCGCCAGTTGATACTTGGGGAAGACCCGTTGTTTGGGTTATCCTTGCTGCTTGTGTACCTTTTCCGGCGCCGGGCGGACCAAACAAAACTATGCTGCTCATGGTTAGCCGTATAATTCATCTATTTTCAATGTAGCACTCACGGTTGATTCTTCTTAATCCACATGTGCCCATAAGCATTCCATTGTTCAATAGTCCACCCTGGAGGAAGACCTGTTGCAGGAAGGGGAGGAATGCTAGGTTGATTCGCTTGTTGCGGAGTAATTGGTGGAGGTGGTATGCTAGGAATGGATTTTTGTGGCAGAACTGGAGGCATACCTTGCGGTAATTGATTGATTGGAGGCATACCAGCAGGGGGCATACCAAGAGGCGGAACCGCAGCAGAAGGAACTGGAGTGATCGGCTGGCTAAATTGCGAGCCTATTGACTGGGCAAGGGCTGCCGCGATTTCGTCTTGTGAAACCTCACCACTAGTCATATCATCTGATGCCATGCCGATGTCCAATACTTTGTCACGACGGCCACCCACATCGCCAGGAGTTGTATGTGCATTAGCTGCAATCAATTCTGTTCCATCGTCATTGAAAGAACCAGATGATTTCATTCTTCGCGATACAACAACTAAGACTATTGCCAATGAAACAAGAATCACTACTGAAATATACCAAGGAACAATGTTGAATAATCCAGAATTCCCATCAGCAGGTGAAGAAGAGGTTTGTAATGAAATAGCACTAATTATTCCTTCAGAGTTTGATAAATTTACCACTACTTGGTAGGGTCCTCGAGAAACATCTTCCGAAGGATTCAAAGTAATCTCAAGAGATTCAAATTCTCCAGGGTTTAGCATACTTATAGAATTCGGATTAATGTTTGGCGACCAACCAGATACTGACACGCCTTCATCATCTAGGATCACGATAGTTAGAGTACCTGAAATCGGGGTATTTCCATCATTTCTCAATATTACCTCTGAGGATTGACTACTACCCTTTGGAACACCCAATAGGGGTTGGAGCACCTCGCCATCAAGAGTCATGTTGCCAAATGTCGAATCGATAACCGAGACATCTAGTAATACACTTTTCACCACCTGCCTGTCACCGTTTTGTGCTGTCACAC
>JAKMFF010000190.1 GCA_022425585.1 Candidatus Poseidoniaceae archaeon | reverse complement strand
TGGCTGGTAATTTAGGAGATATACAAACAGCAAAATTAGCTGAATGGAGGACTAATCGTGACCAAGAGAAAGTTCTATTTTCACTTAATGAAATCAAATCTGCTGCAATTAACAAAACTAATTTATTTCCAATCATAATCAATGCTGTTAGAAGCAACTGTACTTTAGGTGAAATAATGAATGCAATGAAAGATGAGTTTGGAACTTGGATGGCCCCTAGTGGCTTTTAGGTGATAATATGGTTAAAATTAGATTAGACCACATTGGTATTGCAGTAAATGATTTAGAAGAAGGTCAACATTTCTGGAAATTATTAGGTATGATTCCAGAGTTAGAAGATGAACATGTAGAAGATCAAGGAGTAATTACCAGATTTATACCCATCTCCACGGAAGAACAACAAAAACCAGCGATGATAGAATTACTATATCCAACCAGAAAGGATACGCCGATTGGCAAGTTTATTGATCGACGAGGGATTGGCATTCAACAAATATGTTTTCAAGTTGATGACATATATTCTATGATTGCCCATCTAGAAAATTCCGGTATCACCATGATTGATAGAGTGCCAAGAGAAGGTTCTAAAGGTAGCTTAATTGCTTTTGTGCACCCTAAGTCAACAGGGGGAGTTTTAGTCGAGTTATCTCAGTAGAATTAACGCAATTATCTTAATCTTTCATAGTAAATTGGAAACCATGCGAACCTGTGTTGACCAACTAATGGCCCTTTCCCACATTGATGGACCAAGATTGAAATCCGAAGCAGAGTTTATCAGCAAGAGATTGGAATCTCTAAAATACAACGGGAAAATTACCAACGATGCGTTTTTAGATGCTGGTTCAATTCAAGGAGCATTCGAAATGATTGCCAATTTAATCGACATGGGTGTTTCTCAAACTGAAATTTTTTCCCAAATTAAACAACAATTGGCAAGGGCAAGGAAACTAGAAACAAAATACCCTGGGTTAAATCTAGCGATTGAGTCTGGAAGGGCTAGTTGAGCAGTATGCCTCTTGAATCTCTATTGACGGTATCCAATGTTTTCAAAAACTTTGGTGATGTTATCGCACTTGATGGTGTATCGCTAGAGATTAATTCTGGTGAAATCGTTGGCCTAGTTGGCAGCAATGGTGCAGGTAAAACTACGCTACTACGTCTGATGTCGGGGGTATATCGGCCTTCTAAAGGGTCAGTCACTCTAGCAGATGGCAATCAAGTTCATAATATGAGAAATACATTAGGTGTTGTACCAGAGTCTACGGGTTTGTACTCACGATTGACTGCCTGGGAGAATATCAGATATCACAGTAGACTATACGGGGTGTCAGATGATATCTCGTGGAAAAGAACGCTTAAATTCGCTGAGAGCTTGGAAATGGAAGATAATTTATCAAGATATACTCGGGGGTTTTCGCGCGGGATGAGACAAAAAACTGCGCTCTTGCGCGCATTAGCTCACGGGCCAAGAGTCCTCCTACTAGATGAGCCAACAGCGGGATTGGACATAACCAGTGCACGAACTGTCAGGTCATTGGTAAAACAAGTTCGTAATGAAGGTGGCACAGTTATTTATTCAACTCACCAATTGTATGAGGCCCAGCAAGTTTGTGATAGAATAATTATAATTCATAATGGCGTTATTAAGGCAGATGGTTCGCCTGATGAGTTAATGTCTACAACTGATTGTTCTTCATTAGAGGAGGCTTACGTTCACTTGACACAAGAAAAGGCACGAATGAGATTTGAAGACAAAAAATCAGATGGCTCATTGGGCAAGCTTTGGAATAAATTATTCAAGCCTAAACTGCCTTCAGGTATTAAGTTGCAAGGAGTTGACGAAGATGAGTAATTCCTTTCACAGAGTAAAAACGATAGCAAAAAAGGAAGTTATCGAATTTGTTAGAGATTGGAGAACCATAGTGGCCATAATCATTATTCCAATTTTGATGTTTCCGGTGTTATTTATTGTGTTCCCAATATTATTAGAATCAGAAGCAGCAGAATTGGATTCCCGGATAATTGAAATTGAAGTCCAGGGTGAACAATTTCCAGAACAATTAATTGAGCAATTCAATTATTCAACAACAGAAATCACCTTTCAAAATATATCTTTTAATGAATCATTATCCATTCCTGGTGATGATTTTGATCGTGTTAGAAACATGGAGCTTGATGCCGTGTTAAGGCTCAATCAGACCGGGGAAATTTGGTATTACTCGAT
>JAKMFF010000167.1 GCA_022425585.1 Candidatus Poseidoniaceae archaeon | reverse complement strand
CTGTTCAAAATTGTCGTCTAATTCTGTATCCTCGCAGTCACTAACTAACAAATTACGCAGAGCTCTTGCTCTATTTTGATCTTTTTTCATCTTTTCGAAGTGGGCCTTGGCAATATTTTTTAGATTTGATTCCGACAAATTATTACTATCAATTGCTAATGACAATTTATCTGCAATTCCATTTATTTGTTCAAAACCTGGTCCTATTCCGCCACCAGTGGTGGGTTTTGCCATTCCAGCAGCATCTCCTAGCAGCAATACTCGGTTTTTATAGGGCTTTTTTACCATTCCACTTGGGACTGGACCACAATATCTTGCAGTTTCCTTGATATCAGCAAATCTATCTTTCCATAATGGATGATTGAGCAGTGAGTGGTAACATTCCTCAATACTTTTACCCTCTAAACGGTCTGCAGTAGACCACAAACCAATCCGACAACTATCGTTACCTGATGGTATTACCCAAGCGAAGAAACCTGGTGCAATTGCTGAACCAGAATACATTTCTAACCAACGTTTACGATTTTTATATCCAACTACTTCTGTTTGAAAACCAATCATCAGTTCTTTTGGCCTTCCCATTTTGAAATGCCTTCGAGTCCATGAGTGGGCGCCATCACATCCGATCAGAAGTTTGGTCGTAATTTCGGTTTCAACACCTTCTTTTGATAGCTTAATAACTACACAATCATCATTTGATTCAGCACTAATTGGTTTAGAATTAAGCCAAAGTGTGGCGCCAGATAACATTGATTGTTTTACGACGCCTTCATCAAACAGTTTTCTACAAACAACGTAGGTTCTAACTTTACCACTAGTGCCTACAGGAACTAAAGTCCCAGAAGGGCCATGAATCAAGGCTCCATCTACTTCCTCGAGAATGGTATCAAACAATCCAACTTGCTTCATCGCATTAGGGGTTACAAGACCTGCACATTGGAATGGTCTGCCAATTTCCGAATGCTCTTCCAACAATAATACTCGTTGTCCTCTTTGGGAAAGAAGATTTGCAGCATGGCCGCCAACTGGTCCAGCACCGACGATTACTACATCCCAGTCTGTGCTTGACGAAACATCGTCCATGACCTAGTGCAAAATCCGGTGCGTTTTATTGTTGTGGACTAAAATTGGCTAAACAATTACTTTTTAGCAAATTTATAACCAACCGACTGGTTCTTCTTTAGGTAAAGAATTGCTGTAAAGTTTTTGTTGGTTTTCTTCGAAATAAAATCATCGAACGGGCCAATTTCACCTTTTTCAATGAGAGTTTTCGCTTCTTCTCTAGTTATTTCGCGCTTAGACATTTCTCGTGCAATTTGAATTTTACAATCAGTTCCATTAGTTGCAGGCTGGAAAAATGTTGGACTTTCAATAATTTCGATTTTACTTTTTGGACAAATCGCAACAACTCCCTCAATAACTGGGAACTTCTTAGCATTTGCTGCAGCCTCTCTTGGGGGAAATTCAAACTTGACACGATTCCCATCAAGGGCCAAAAAGGCACTAAATGGCCTGCCCTTCTTTGAGGTAAAGTCTTCCAACAATGGTGACTTGCCCTTGGTCAGAATAACTTTAGCTTCTTCTTCAGTAATTTTCCTTTTACACATTTCATGTGATATGCCTCTAAACTTACATTCTTGGTTGTCACAAGCATACATCGTAGAATTTATTCTGATGATTCCATGGCTACAAGTAGGACAATCGCACAATTCAACATCTTCCTCTGACGAGGTTGATTCGCCACCACCAATAAATTCCACAGTACCATTGTCTAGCATTTTGATACTAGCAGTATAGGGCTCACCACTTCGATTGAAAAATCCATGTAAATCATTGATGGACTTTTGTTGTAACAATCTAGTAGCAGTTTTGCGATCAAACCATCTTCCGCTAGTATTCTTCCAAAGAACAAAATCACAACCAGAGTCTCTTCCGGTGTTTTCACAGCAGATATAAGACAAAACAGTTTCTTTCAGCGTACTTTTACAAATTGGACACGGCGCAATCGATTCGACATCATTGAATAATTCATTTCTGTCATGATTTTTTATTTTTTGAACCATTTCATCAGCAATTTCAAAAATCAGTTTCATATATTCTTTCCGTGAATAATCACCAACCTGAACCGAAGAAAGTTTGGCTTCCATATCACCTGTTAATGCTGGTGATGTAATCCACTCCACAGGAATGGCTCTGAGTAATAAAATTAATTTTATTCCACCTGGTGTAGCTCTTAGACTCCCGGAACGTGCTCGTTGAATAAAATTACGAGAAATTAGTTTTTCAATTGTTTCCGCTCTAGTAGCAGGAGTGCCTAGTCCTTTACCTTTCATGGCGTCTGCCATCTCATCATCATCGATACTTCGTCCTGCATTTTCCATCAATGATAATAATTTAGCTTCTTTCAACCTATTTGTCGGTTTAGTAAATTCTTCCTTGAATTTATGAGAAATTATTTCTGTATTTGCTGGATTAGATGTAAGATTATTCCACTTTTCAGG
>JAKMFF010000166.1 GCA_022425585.1 Candidatus Poseidoniaceae archaeon | reverse complement strand
TGATGATGTTGTCTAGCCCTTCTCTTGCTGCTAGTGACAATTGAGAGAGTGACTCGGGCTCATCTGATTCTCCGTCACCCATTGTATACCATACTCTAGATGAGGTGGTATTGCACAGGCCTCTAGATTCGAGGTATTTGTTGAATCTTGCTTGGTGTATGGCAGTCATGCCACCAAGACCCATGCTGACGCTAGGGAATTCCCAAAAGTCTGGCATCAAGCGAGGGTGAGGGTAAGAAGACAGGCCTTTATCGCCAACTTCTTGTCTAAATAATTCGATGTTTTCTTCAGTTAGTCGGCCTTCTAGCCACGCTCTTGCATAGATTCCTGGCGATGCGTGTCCTTGCCAATATAGGTGGTCACCAGACCCATCGCCGTCTTTACCGCGGAAGAAATGATTGAAACCGATTTCCCAGGCGTGCGATGCTGAAGCATAGGTTGAGATGTGCCCCCCAATACCGTCAAAGTATTTGTTGGCTCTAGTAACCATTATCATCGCGTTCCATCTAATCACTTCATGAAGGCGCTTTTCAAGGACTAGATCACCTGGATAGTTGCCTTGATTTGATACTGAAATACTGTTGACGTATGGTGTGTTAACAAGATCAATATCAACACCAGATTCTCTAGCAGCATTTACTGTTGCTAGTAATATTCTTCTGGCTTCCTTGTCGCCTAGTTGATTTCTAACTGCTAAAATAGAGTCTATCCACTCTTGAGTAGCAACAGGGTCTGGGTCTGGAAGATTTAACTCAGATTCAAAGCCCAATGTGACTCCCTCTGTGTCTATCCTGTTGCCTTCGGCTTTCAAACCCTTCTAACTTTTACAAAACCCCAAAATTAACTGTAATTTGGCTATTATCTTTGTTTTTGGGCTAAAAAACGAGTTGCTGAAATAGATTTGGCGAAAATCACTGGTGGTCGAGTCGGCACAACACATAAAGACCTCTTTGCATCGCCGGGAATCATGTCTGTAGAAGCAATGGTACAAGCAATGATTGACGATTTAACCGCCACCCTAAGTGATGCTGCAAAGCACGACAAGGGTAACTCCGCTGCCGGAACAAGAGTAAGAAAGGCTATGCAAGACAGCAAAGCTGCTGCTCAAGAGGTTCGTGTTCAAGTTCAAAACGACAAGAACAACTGAAGTTCAAAACGTTTTATCTCAATTAAGACCTAGCGTAAGCAAGGTCTAGAAACCCATTCAAATTGTGGTTTCCCTTAACAATACTCAAAGGTAAGCGACTGGTGTTTTACCATATGGAAGAGCGAAGGGTATGGATTTCCATCCTTTTTGTGGGAATTTTATTTCATCTTTCAGCCGCTGCTGTGATGCCTTTAGGGCTTGACGCCCACATTCATGTGAACTATGTTACAGATTCAATGAGTGATGATGAAGCATCACTAGATTGGGGAACTGTCAGAACTGATGGGGCCAATTACTCAACTCCTTCAACGGTTGATGCCGACGACAAGTGGGCTGTATGGCACACAATTATTGGCGTATGGTTGAGTATCTTTGGAGTATCTTTAATGTCATTACATATGTTATCACTAGTCATTTCTTTGAGTTGCTTAGCCGTAATATATTTGCTAACCAGCAAACTGTGGGGCGCCAATAATGCCCTAGCGTTGATCGCCATCTGTTCGATATACAGCCCACTTGTCAGAGCTAGTGGCCGATTATATCAAGAGAATATTGTGTTGATGTTGGCTACTTTAGCAGTCTATGGATTATTACAGACTAGAAGAAAACAAAACTCGACTTGGTGGCTATTTGCTAGTTTTATTTCATTAATGGCCATCTTATCGATCAAGGGAATAAATCCCGCTTACTCGATTGTGTTGTTTTTCCCTGTCGCCTACTGTGTAGTCAATAACCTCAATATTAAGCCGATGAAAATACCGGAATAACTGGCTGGATGTTTGCTGTTTAGCCTACTATTAACCTGGTTTAGAACTGACAACTTAACGATTGATACAATATATTTCTTGTTTCGAACCCTGTTTGTTGGTGGCCTGATTTATGTTATTATAGGGACATTATTCTTTAGCGCCAATTATCAAGAAAAATCTGCTGAATCAGATTTCCTATTACTACTATCCCAACTGGTATTTATTGCCATAACTGCCTATATTGTGATGCTACTGGAGGTAGAAAAACTATCATTGGGAATTAGTGCAAGCTTGACTGCTGAACAATTCAGTTACATATTCCGCTATTTATCAGTACTAATCGTGCCACTTTGGTGGTCATATCTTGCTAGAGGCAAGCAAAATGAAATCAAAGTCTTAGACAATCCAAGAAGATACGCCATGGTCTATGCCATTATCCTAATTCTGCTGCTTAATGCGACAATGCTGCAAACTACCAAAGGAATGGAATATGTCGGTGAAGAAATTACTGACTCTGTTGAGGAAGGTGACAACATATTGTACATCTCTGAACCATATCACGCAATGCATCGTTTGTACACCTTACAAATCTCAGTAGACCCAAATCATGACAGAAATGTCACTGGCTACTGGGCAGATCATACTTACAATTGGAGTCATATAATTACTGATTCACAAATTGATTGGGTAATCTTTACTGATGATTGGCAGTCATATCTTGATGATGGTTGGACCGAGTTTGACACCGATACTGATTATATTGTATATCACCGAAAATCATCGGTTTAATTGACCAACGGCTCATGGCAACACCATGAGCGGAATATTAGCGGGAACCAAAATCGTTGACTTGTCCCGAATTTTAGCTGGACCACTTAGTACCCAAATGCTGTCAGATTTAGGGGCTGAAGTAATCAAAGTTGAAGCACCATGGGGCGATGATACCAGAAAATGGGGTCCGCCTTTTACCACTGGTTTTGATGGTAAACCGGTTGCTGCATACTTCCTTGCTTGTAACCGCGGTAAACAAATAATTACCATGAATCTAAAACAAGAAAAAGCGAAATTGCTAGAGTTGATTGCCGATGCTGATGTGGTTGTGGAAAATTTCAAGCCCGGTACACTAGAGCGAATCCTTGGTGAATTACCAAAGGATGTCATCTTGTGTTCAATAACCGCATATGGCCAAGATGGTCCAAGACGAGATGAGCCTGGTTACGACATCGCATTACAAGCAAGAAGTGGAATCATGAGTATTACTGG
>JAKMFF010000165.1 GCA_022425585.1 Candidatus Poseidoniaceae archaeon | reverse complement strand
AAAGTAATCTGTGCTGATCTACCTTCTCATAACGAATTGATGCCAGACAATACGTGCATACCTGCTGATGATGCTAAGGCATGGAGTCAAGCAATTACCAATCTACATGCAGACTGGCAAGCAATAGCTGGCCGTCAAGAGTCAAAAACTCCAGAAGCAAGTTTACTCAAGCATGCTATGAATTATGATAACAAAGTGTTCTGTAAACGCTTAACAGACGCCTATAATTCTCTAGTATAACCCTACCAAGGGAACTTAACATTCCACACAATTCCATCAAATATTATGACTTGTATGCTCAACATAAATGCTCCAACAAGCATCAAATTGGCTCCGTCTAAACCGTCCCTATAGGCTGAATATGCTAATAGGCCAAACAATATGTTACCAATTGATGCTAAGGTGAGGATACCAATTACCAATATTGGAGTCCAAGAATAATCATTGTTAATGTGAAATAACGTGCTTTCAAGCCACAGCATTGAAGGAATCATGAATAAACAATAAGCGAGGAATAATCGGTTTGCTCCGTTTCCATCACTGGTATTTTGCCACGGCCAGCGCAATTGGTCCATTACCGATGCATCGACGCGGTAAAGAATAGTCCACCAATAAATTAGCCAACCAATTGCGGCAATAAACATAAACGGGACAATGAATTTTATCCAACTACCAGGAATTCCACCCCATAATGACATTCTATCTTCCACCCTAGATAGGCCATAGACATATGATGCCAAGACTAAAATGCCAAAAATAATGACACAAATTCTGATGAACTTCCTATTGATTTGCATATATTTTGCTGAGTTGTTGTGGATATAAATGGTTGCACATGATTGTGACACCAGTACGCATTGTTCATGAACATGTTAAGATTCGGCATCAATATGCAGCCTATTCAGCGTGTAGCTATTGTGGGAGCCGGCAACATGGGTTCAGGAATTGCCCAAAAGTCTGCCCAAGAAGAATTCGATGTTCAAATGGTCGACCGAGAGCAACAATGGGTTGACCGCGGGCAGGGAATAATCAAGGATTTTCTCAGTGAGGCGGTCGAAAGGAGAATTTTCAACCAATCGCAAGTTGATGAGATAACCAACCGCATAACCGGAGTTATTGGAGTGGAAAATACTGCTGAGAATACAGATTTGGTAATCGAAGCGGTATTCGAAGACTTCGATATCAAAACAGCCGTTTTCAAGACCCTTGATGAAGCCTGTGGAGACCATACTATCCTTGCCTCTAACACATCTTCGCTATCAGTAAATGAATTAGCAAAAGCTACCGGCAGACCGGATAAGTTTGTGGGACTACATTTCTTTTATCACCCAGCAAAGAATCGTCTAGTGGAAGTTATTCCAGCAAAAACCACTAGTCAAGATACCATTGACCGAGTTGTCCAATATTGCAAAATGCTTGGTAAAGTAGTAATCGTTTGTGGTGACCGACCTGGATTTGTTGTCAACCGCTTCTTCGTTCCATGGCTTAATGAAGCATGTCTATTAGAACAAGAAGGTGTTGCTAATGCGGCTCAAATAGATGCAATTGCTGGTAAGGCCTTCCGCATCGGACTTGGCCCATTTGGTCTAATGAATCTAACAGGCCCACCAATCGCGCTTCACTCCACAGATTACCTGGCGGAACAATTAGCAGTTCCTCGCTATGATGGTGCAGCAAACCTACGAGAATTAGTCGGAGCCAACAATATGTGGACGATTAGCGAGGCAACCGATTACTCAGAAGAGCAATACCAAATAGTGTCTAGGAGATTATTTGGCGTAGTATTTGGTGTGGCAGCACAAATTGTCGATGAAGGCGTTTGTACGATGGAAGATGTTGACAGAGGCGCTAAAGTGGGCCTGCGTTGGGCTAAAGGACCATTTGAAATGATGAATAAAATCGGTATACAACAATCTCATGAGATGGCTGTTGAATATCAAAAATTATGTCTAGACGATGCTGGGAAACCTACTTGGCAGGTCGCAGAATTCTTCGCTAAACAAGCAAGTAGTAACATTCCATGGGATTTCAGCTACGTCGACACATCGATAACTGACGGAGTAGCCACGATTACCATCAATCGGCCTGAAGCAATGAATGCACTGAATGAAACTGTAATCAAGCAACTTGGTCAAGCAGTGGAGGCAGTAAATGGTAACTCTGCAGTCCACACTATGGTGTTAGACGGTGCAGGGAAAGCCTTTGTTGCTGGAGCAGATGTCAAATTCTTCGTTGACAAGATTAGATCTAATTCGATAGGAGATATTGTAGAATTCACTAGTAATGGCCATGAAGTGCTCAATGCGATTGAAAATTCCACCAAAACCACGGTCGCACTAACCACAGGACTTGCTCTTGGTGGTGGCCTTGAACTTGCTTTATGCTGTGATTACCGAATCGGCACTAGAAGAACTCAATTTAGATTCCCAGAAACCTCAATTGGTATCTATCCGGGTCTTGGTGGCTCCCAAAGACCAGCGAGAATATCTGGTATCCCGCTAGCAAGATGGGCAGTGCTTGGTGGTAATTTCATGAATTCCCAAATTGCTTATGACATTGGATTGTTGACCCATTTAGTTGATTTATCCGAAGTTGATGCTGCGGTAACACAATGCGCAACATCTGGTAAGCCAGCCAACAAATACCCGGGTAAACCGAGAAATGATGCAAGCCCAGTAGTTAAATTCGCCATGGACTTTTACAGTGATGATAACCTTTCAGTATTGCTTTCAGGCGGCTGTCCAGCAGGTTATGATGGGGCAGAGAAAACCATTTCTAGGCAGTTAAAGAATCTAAAGTATACTGCACCAATCGCTCTGTCAATGGCAAGTGAATTGATTGATATTACCAGCAATACCTCACTAAGTGAAGGACTAGATTCAGAATTATCTAAATTAACTGATATATTTTCCACTAGAGATGCACTTGAAGGCTTATCTGCACTAATTGAAGGGCGAAGACCGACTTACAATAATAATTGAGATCTATATGGAGGTCAAATGAATGGCCGACCAAATAAAACCAATTCTCTACAGCTTTCGCCGTTGCCCATATGCAATGCGGGCTAGAATGTCAATTATACGAGCAGGACTTATTTGTGAGCATCGAGAGGTAATTCTTAGAGATCGGCCAGAACATATGATGGAAATATCACCAAAAGGCACAGTTCCAGTTATGCTGTTGTCTAATGGCCAGGTCATTGAGGAGAGTTTAGAGATAATGCAATACGCTGCAAACTGGACGTTAACCGACCTTGACAGCCATTGGGTCAATCGCAATGACCATGAATTCAAGTTCCATCTTGACCGCTATAAATATCCTAATCGTTACGACAATGTTGACGCATTAGAACAAAGGGACTTGGCAAAAAAATACTTAGATGACCTCGACCTTCTTTTACTCGAAACGCTGCCAATTGACTTAAATGACGCATTATTCCCCTTTGTTCGTCAGTTCGCTAATCACGACAGAGAGTGGTTTGACAAGCAACAATGGGACAATTTAGGCCAATGGTTAGCAAATAATTTGTCTAGTCAAGAATTCAAGATATGTATGAGGAAATATCCACAATGGTTTACTGGTGATGCACCAGTTACTTTCCCAATTACTGAATAATTGGTAGATGTTTTACTGAAGGCGCAATTCCTAGGTCATCAGGGAAAAACATAGTTGCTTCTGGTATTGGTATTTGAGTAATTTCTTGACCAACTAAAGCAACTCTACTTGGCTTAGAATCAGATAATATTTTCCTTCCGGTTAGTGGGGCAATTTTAGCTGAGAAATCCATGATATCATCATGGCTTGGCATATTTTCTGCACTGAGGTTTTCCCTACTATTGCCAACAAAAACGTAGCCTTTGTTTTCAATAAAATCAGGGTCTGCACGATTGTCTAATGCAGCAAACTCTCGAATGTGTTTGTCGCTCATGTTGATCCCCTTCATCAATGTGTGGCGAGAGACAATTCTAGTGTCTAGAGACGGCATTAAATCGATAGTTTTCTCAAACTGTTCCCAAGAGCGTTTATTCCATTTTGGTTTACATACTTCATTGAACACTTTCTTATTTGGTGCATCAACTGAAACATATAATTGAGTTGGCAGTGGGTCTAAGCGTTCTAGAACTTTGGGAAATGTTCCATTGGTAACCAGCATAGTAGTCATGCCATGCTTATGGCACAAATCGATATATTCGCCAAGCCTAGTGTAAAGTGTTGGCTCACCGTTCAATGAAATAGCAACGTGCTTAGGATTTTGTGCATCAAGCCACTTTTCTCTGGGCACTTTTGGATTGCCACCAAAACCAGAGAGTAATCTCCGTTGTGCTCTAACCGATTCATAGAGGAGTTCAAGTGGGTCTTGGTCGGTTAACTCTAGAGTATCCATATGAGGCTCTCTCCAGCAATAAGTACAAGCTAAATTGCATTGGTCTACTACTGGTGAAGTTTGCATACAATTATGACTGGCAATACCGTAAAATTTGCCTTTGTAGCATTGTCGGTCACGCAGTAATGATTCTTTTGTCCAGTGGCATATTTTCACCCCACCGTGCTCACCCACGATATGATATCGCTGCTTCTGTAACTTTGCTTTTAATGCTAAATCCATGCCCACGTGAACACACTCCTAAGCCGTCAGCCTCGGTTCCTTACGGGGTCGGGTTAGGCTGGGATAACCAGTCGTTAGCCACCTTGGTTATCAAAGAAACTCATCTTTGCCATAATCTTGTCAAGGGCTTTGAGCTTGTCAAAATTAACAAAATAAGGCTACTGCTTAGGTGTTGTAAAAAATACCTACTTTTATTATTGCACCCATGTGTTGGCAATTTTACCGCTGCTTAATATACTCTAGGTGCATAAAGTAAAGTGTAAGAGGGAAGGAAATGGACCGAGAGTTAGAAACCTATGTTGAACAAGTAATAACCAAGCAAGATTATCGTAGTGGTATCTTCTTTAGTTGGAAGCAAATGATCGTTAACGCGATGGCAGATTTTAGATTTGGAGCCGATGTAAGAGGGTCTCATAGTATCAGAGGTGGCAAGTAATGGATGATTATTTAGAAAAGTATGTAGAGAATGCAATTGAACAACAAGTATACAGAAACGGGATTGAATTTTCTCCTTCTTGGATTAAGCGGATATTTTCTCGTCGAAACAAAGCCTGAAAATGCTAACCTCAATAACTGACGGGCCGATAGCCTGTCATGGTTAGGTGGCTTGTCCAGACTTTGGGGTTATTCACTCCGCTGGTAACTATCATCGGTATATTAGCTGGTGGTTGGTGGACTGCGTCGACCTTGATACTTGCTCTAGTGGTATACCCTGTTCTAGATTTCTTGCTAGGTGATAGTTCCGAAACTGACTCGCTAGAAGAATCTCGGGCGTTTGATTTTATTGTCCACACGCACGGAATACTGGTCCCCGTAGTTATCGCCACATTGCTTTATCAAGCATATTTTGAATATAATTCGTTTATTTGGCTGGCTGCTGTTTCAGTAGGTCTATCATCAGGTGCATCGGGCATAATAACCGCTCATGAACTAGGCCATAGAAGACCTAGATCACGTAGTTGGTGGTTATCGAGATTGGACTTGTTGTGTGTGTTATACCTTCATTTCACCGTCGAGCACAATCATACTCATCACAAACACTGGGCCAAACCAAGAGACCCAACCTCTTCTCCATGGAAAAGAAATGTCTACGTCCATTTTATCAGAACTATTCCATTACAATTAATGGGAGCATATCGTGCTAAGCCTAAGGATTTTAGATATTCTATGTTAGTTCAGATGACATTACTGGTGATGTTGTTCATCATATCGCCAGTACTGCTTGGAGTGTTTTTACTTCAAGCCATAGTAGCCATATTTTTACTTGAATTTGTCAATTATCTACAACACCACGGATTAGTTCGTGGTGATAATGAGCGGGCTAATGCAAGTCACGCTTGGGAAAGCCGTAATCGGTGGTCGCGCTGGACTCTTCTAGAACTGCCCCTCCATCCATCGCACCATTTGAGGTCTAGCACGCCGTACCAAAAGCTAGCAGTTCATGACGACTCTCCACAACTGCCAAATGGTTATTATGTGATGTTTTGGACTGCGTTAATCCCACCACTTTTTCACCATCGTATGAAGAAAAGTTACGATAAGTTCCAAAGCAAGTTGGCGAGTAGCAATCCCTAACACTCTTATAAATACCAAGACTTGATGCAAATGCCAAGGTAGATTGCGAATGTTAGAAGTAAGAGGTCTAACCAAATCTTTCGGCTTTGGAAGTAGTAAACTAAAAGTTTTGAAAGGCGTCGATTTAGAGTTAAAACGAGGCGAATTAGTTGCTCTGATGGGTCCATCGGGCTGCGGCAAATCAACACTACTGAACATTATCGGCGGATTGTTGCCAGGTGACGGCGGAGAAATTAATCTCAATGAACGGAAGTATGGCCTGAAAGGCCCTTCGAGTGTTGTCGATGTGCGCAGAGAATTAGTCGGCTGGATTTTTCAAGACTTTCATTTGCTGAACAATTTAACTGCATTAGACAACGTTGCTATGGCGTTAGAGTTGTCAGGCGTTAGTTCTTCACAATCGGAGGAAAGAGCCATTGAGGCGCTAACTAAAGTTGGCTTAAGCGACAGGATGCATCATATTCCAGACCAATTATCCGGCGGTCAGCAACAAAGAGTGGCAATAGCTAGAGCAATTGCTGGTAATCGCCCCTTATTATTAGCAGATGAGCCTACTGGAAATTTAGATATTGCTAGTGGCAAAGAAGTATTGCAATTATTCAAGGATCTGTGCCATGATGAGGATGACCCAATCTCAATCTTAATGGTCACTCACGATCCAGAATTGGCATTAAACGCTGACCGCATGTTGCTGTTAAAGGATGGGACAACCGAAGCCTCTGACATCCGTACAGCATGGGGTCTTGACGACTTGGATGGTGAAGAAGAATGAGTGAAGAGGAAGATAACCTCGACCCATTCGCGGCCTATGTGATTCCTAAAGTGGGTAGAATTGAAAGATGGCGCAGACGCATTCGTGATGCTCCAGAAAACCTACGTTTAGCCTCACAAAGTGCATGGCGAGGTCGCGAAAGAGGCTTGGCCGTCGTGGCAGGGGTATTTTTAGCATCACTTGTCATAACCACAGTATTGTCTTACGGAATTGGGCTATCACAAATTTTCTTCGATGAATCGCTTGATGGCGAGCCTATAGATGCTAAAGTAGAATTCAAAAAAGCGCCAGCTCCAGATACTTCGGGTTGGACAAATAATACCAGTGTGATGCAGGATGTATGTTCTGAATTGGTGCTGGAATACAGCACGGAGTTAGCTGACTGTACAGTGATTTTTGGCCGCCAAGGAATTCATAGTGGTGGATTTTTCAACGAGGATTTCTTATTCGCTCAACCATTAGAGATGCGTTCAATAACCGATAGCGATAATCCATATTGGCTCAATACGACCTGGAAATATCCAGAATTACGTGAGGAGGGACCACCAATTTCTGATTATCGTTCAATACGGCTTATGGGTCCAGAAGCCTTTGATGGGGAATTTGCCAAACGGTTTGGTGATAATATAATTCAGGGGCAAGGAGAATGGCCATCACCAGAGAATATGACTCAGCAAAGAGGTGTCATTTTACCGTCAAATATTGCATCACAAGCGAGGGCTGAAGTCGGGGATGTACTAGACGAGATTACCTTTGTTTACGTTATAGATAGCGAATTCTTTGATTCTGGTGGAGTAGATTTAGTCGAGAACTGTCCGGGTATCGCCTCTGCATCGGAAAACGGCAAAATCTACTGCAGGATGCCAATGACAATCACCAACATGACCGTACTTGGAATTTATCAGCCATGGGATTTAGGCAATCCAACCCTTGGTCCAAATCCGATATTCACTACTTGGACGGTATTATCTGATGAACAAGCTGGAGTTCTCATGGAAAAAGACCACATCTACCTAGGGCTTGCTGTAGATCGTTCTCAATTACCAACCAGTTCTACCGCAGATGCCACAGAATGGTTAGACAACCTAAAAGCCGACATAATGGCTAATAATTATACTTCAAGCGAAATAGAATTATTCTACACCGATATCGTTGGTGGAACCATAACCTTCCTCAATATTTTCCTCGCTCTAATCCAGATTTTTGACTATATCGTCATGGTACCGATTGTCGTAATGTCTCTGGCAGTGTTGATTTATGGTTTGATATTGTCACTAGAACAACGGCGCAAAGAAATCAGCATACATCGGGTTATTGGTGGAGACAGTAAAGGATTACAGGGCATGGTATTACTCGAATTAGCAGTATTTGCCTCAGTAGCATGGTTAGCTGGGTATCTGCTTGCGATGTTTACCGTGGAGATCGTACTCTCTGCAGTGGGCTTTATGGAGTTTAAGGCCGGTGATTACAGTATAGACCCAGCGCTGTCCTTTGGGGCCACTATGTTTACTGCACTAAGCACGCTTGGTTTAGCACTGTTATTTGGTCGAAAACGTGCTAAAAATTTCATTGAACTAGAGATTGAAGATGGAGTCAAAGGCTCGTTAGATAAGGTGGAGCCAAAATATTGGCTGCACTGGACTTGTTTCCTGATTGGATTAATTTCTGTGATTGATACCTGGATGGAAATGAATGGCAGTGAATATGGTCTGGTTCAAAATTTCTTCTTTGAAGGTTTATTGGGAATATTTGGCCCATTCTTGTTCTGGATTGGCGGCGCACTCATCCTTGGAAGAGTTGGCGCCAAAGGCCCACAAATCATGCAGTTAATATTTGGTCGAACCAAACTACTCAAAGACGTTAAGCGCGGACTGAAAGGTTCCGGCTCAGCAGAATCAGTCAACCGACTTGCAGTAATTATGCTGCTGACTTTGTCTATCGTAACACTTGCCGCAGTGCAAGGTTATACTGGTACTTTAGTCGATGAAAGAACGGTTGATGCTACTGTTGGTTCAGATCTCCAAATTACCTTTGAAGACTCGCTTAATGAAAGCGCGGCTTTAGCGATCTTTGACGAACTTTATGACGGTGATAAAACCGTTACAGCAACTACAATACCTAGTTTGATATTACGTGGTCCAGATAATGACTTAATACAGACATATGTAATTTTAGACCAGTCATCAGCAGTGTTGAATTGGAATGAACAATCAATACCGGGTGAGGATTTGTCGGCAGCCTTTGACCGCTATGCTGGTAATGGTTTTACCGCCGGAGAAGATTCAGCCTATACTCTAGACCTAGCTGGTTCTTCAATAGGTAAAGATTCAAATTTAGACGATATCCTAATCAGTGAATCTGATGAAAGAAGTAAAACGGTTACTATGACTTATGAGGAAATTGACTACCGAGTGATACAAGGTGGATTTGCGTTAGAAAATTTATCCGACATGTCACAACTATCAGAAAATATGGACCAGATTTTGTTTCTGCAAATTATGTATGCTGATATGATGGATATTGATTTGTCAGAAGTTGATTTCTCTAGCCAAGATATAAGTTTCCGTGACTTTGGTAAAACAGACTTCTCTAGTGCAGATTTATCACAAGCTAATCTTATTGGCGCCAACCTAAGTGAATCGTTAATGCTGACAGTCGATTTTACTGATGCTAATTTATCGGGGGCAAATCTTTCAAACACAGTGTTCTTCGAATTTGGTGAAGGAAGTTTAGCAGGTGCTGATTTATCAAATGCGAACTTAAGTGGTATCTTTGGTGATATTGATTTATCAGTTGCAAATGTGGATAACGCCACTTGTCCAGATGGTACTACTGCCAACTCGACTGGATGCCATTACAAGTATAATCCAAGCCCTACTCCGTTACTGGAACCACTATTCCTGATTGGAACGGAAATAGAATTTATCACCACACCTTTCAACGTTTCAGTAGAGTATATGGGGCTACATGAATACATTCCAGGACTTTCTTCCCCATTAATTGCTGATTCAGTTATTATTGGGGAATCGACATGGCGCAGTTTCATCGGAAACGATACAGCAGACAGACACAATTCAACGAATTGGATCTATCAAATAGACGGTCTGAGTGGCGATGCGCTGCAGGCATTAGGCTCTAGAATCGAAGCAGATTCACGAGTCGCTGAAGTCAAGGATTGGACTAGCGAGCATGAAGCAGTTGAGAGAAATGGGGGTCTAATTTTCGGCACCCCTGGCTTACTTTCATTGCAGTTTGTCGTTGCCAGTATTGCAGCTGTAGCATCTAGTTTCGTATTCCTTTCATTAGTGTTGAATCAGCGTAAGAAAGAGTTAGCAGTCTTACAAGCAATTGGCGCCAGCCCAACTCAAATTTTGCGTCTGGTGCTGTTTGAGATTTTATCAATTATCATGGTTTCAATGTTACTCGGACTTGTTTTGGGTATTGGTTTAGCCTTCTCATTCAACGGATTTTTTGATGTATTTGGTTTCATTTTCCAATTATTTGGTGGTGCATCAACCAATATAAGTCGTGAACTAGTTTATCCATGGTTTGAACTAACCTTGGTATCACTAACGGTGTTTGCTGCGGTGGTTGTGGCCTTATTGCTGACTACTAGAAGGGCACTAAAGTCGGACCTAGCCATGGTTTTGAAGGGGGAATGAAAATGGTTGATAGTATTCTAGAAGCATCCTCATTATACCATGTCTATGAGTCAAAAGCCGAGGATGGTAACGTAGTTGCACTGCGCGGCATTCATATCAATATCAAAGCAGGTGAAGCGATTGCTGTTGTTGGGCCCAGTGGGTCTGGTAAGTCTACTTTGATGAAGTGTCTTGGTGGATTGATGAAGCCTAGTTCAGGTTCAGTGGTAATGGCTGGTAAGAACATGACAAGGCTGAGCGGTAAAGAACTAGTTCACCTACGGCAAAAGACGGTATCATTTATCTTCCAAGAAGGTAATCTATTACCAGACATGAATGCTCGAGACAATGTTGCTCAACCGCTTAGACATCAAGGGATGTCTTCTCGAAAGGCGCTGAAACTTGCAGATGAGATGTTAGACCGGTTGGGTATTTTGCCAAGAGCAAAAGCCTTGCCCGCTAAATTAAGCGGTGGAGAACAACAAAGAGTAGCCATTGCTAGGGCACTTATTACCAATCCTAGATTGATCTTAGCAGATGAGCCAACCGGTGCATTAGACCCTATTACCAGCAGAGAAGTATTGGCATTATTCAAGGAGTTGCACGAAAACGATGGAGTTTCATTCCTCCTTGTTACTCACTCCAAGGAAGTCGCCTCATTCGCCGACCGTTCTCTAGAGTTGCGTGATGGAAGATTTGTCGCTGAACATGGTGTTGGTGTGGATGTTGAAGATTTGAGCAGGAACCGTGAGTTGATTATCGATGAGACTGGTACGGTAACATTACCTCCAGATATTTTGCTTAGAATTGGCGGGCCGGGTAAATATATGGTCGGCGATATTGATAACGGACATCTCAGTTTAACCGGTGAAAAGATCGCCGCAATTGGTAAATTAGAATTGGCAAAGGTCTGCCCTGCTTGTAAGTATGATTACGGTGACAGCGATGACCAGTTATGCCCTGCATGTGGCTCAAGTAGGCCAATGGTGGAAGTTGACTCATGAAACAGTTAGTATCTATCATTAGCTATCTAGAAGGCTTCTCTGCTTTGCTGTTATTTTCAGTGGCTATGCCGGTCAAATATATCGGTGGTGACCCAGAATTAGTTTCCATTGTTGGAGCAATTCATGGTGGCCTATTTGTTGCGTTTATCGCAATACTACTAATTGGCATGAATAAGCATTGGAATCGAGTTGCACTGTTTCACGGATTTGTTGCGGCAGTAGTTCCCGCAGGCCCGTTTTTGTTCGACGGTATGCTGATTAGCGGAGAATATGATATTGATTCAAGCAGCCTTGACACCCTCGGGCCACAGCACTAGGATGAGAGTTTTACCTCTTGTTTTAGGAGTGTGAGTGGTTTCTCTGTTCATCCAGACAATTGATCCTGTTGGATAGGTACCATCCTCATCCCAAACCTCTCCTTCAAGGACAAGGTATGCTTCACCACCTGGATGCATATGTGGCATAAAAGCGTCAACTGTAACTTCTGAATCCGCATCATATAGCACAAGTGAGCACTTTTCTTCTCGCTTTAATTTCCCTAGTCGAACTCCAGTGCCAAAATCTCTCCAGGAAATATTCTCTTCCAGCCATGCTTTGTTGATGTTAAATCCAAGCCAATCTGACATGTCATGAGTGAAGACCATGTTCGGCCTAATGGTGACAACTTGATGATTTCTTCGGTAATCTAAGTTACATTTTTTATGGGGTAGTTTAACCCTCAATCATGGAGAAGCGTCGCCGAGACCTATCTGTCACAATATATCGTGTGTTGCTTTATCTTTCTAGAATGCGAGAAAGAGAATCTTCAACTAGGCGATTAATGCGAATAGAACGTGCCGTTGGAATTGAAAGAAAGGAATTGAAATTACATCTAGGTAGATTAGTAGAGTCAGGTCACGTTATCGCTAATGTAATTGAAAAAAGAGGAAGAGGTGGTCATCCAGTGATATCATATGACATTTCAGAAAATGGAAGAGCATTGAGATCTGATGTTGCGCGATGGATAGATTGGGGCGTTAGATTAGGATACTATCCCGATTCCTTCTTTTACTTACCATCAGACAATTAATTGCGGGTAATTCATACCGGTATAATTAACCTCATTTCTTTATGTATGGTTGTACTATCGTAGAATCATGTCCGGCAAGAAAGCAGTAGACAAGGTTTCGAAGGGATTGACTTCTTTGATTGATGAATTTTCATCTGCAGTAAAAGAAATAGTCAATGCAGGTGAGACAACAGTTGTAGAATTAGCAGTAGGCTCAAGCAGAGTCATCAAAGCTGCGATCAATGCTACAGGTGAAGTAACCAAAATAACAGTAGAAACTGCAAGCAATGTGGTTGGCGCTGTTTCAGAAGGTGTTGTCAAAGCTGTTAGTTCAAAGGCCAGGGCAGAAAAAGAAGAAGAGTGAAAATATGATTGGAAGAATATTAGGAATAGCAGTAATGGGTACTATGGTTGGATTCGCAGTGGGTGTGTCTCACGCTAGTTTCAAGCATTATTACCGTAAATTTGCAGACGAAGAAGACCTACTTTCTACTGAAGTGATTGAAGTTTCAGTAGTAGAAGATAAAACTAAAAAATCAAGGGGGAAAAAGTAATGCTTCCCTTGATCGGAGTTATTGGTGCAGTAGGAGTAGGAATTATTGCAGGTGAGTACCTAATTATGGGTGGTTCTGTGGGTACTGGTTACGGACTTGGTAAAAAATACGGAAGAAAAGTTTGTCAATCTATGGATAAAATGGAAAAACAAATTAATACATTTGTAACATCAAGATTGAAAGATTGATTTGGTTGACAGTTTTGGTTAACCGTGTCGCAACCATTTACCATCCCAGATCTCCCCCCGAGTGGGCCTTGGGATGTCTATGTGATGTTCATAATTTGGCTTCCGCTATTATTTAGAATATTTTTATTAGCTATTCCATTCAGAAGAGTAGTCATTAAGTTGGTACCTCATACTGGATGGGCATTGAAAAAAATTAGACAACTGCCAATTAAAGGTCTTGGGATATTAGCGTTAAATGAAACATTGGCATTTCTAATACCTCCTTTGCTAGTTCTTGGAGTCAGACTATTTGCCGATCCTTTTGGTTGGGATACTTGGTCACAAATGAGTAACTTTAGCGTAGGGTTATTGATTCTTTTAACACTAATTTGGATATTCTTGGACATTTTGAGAATTGGTAAAGTTAGAAGAATGCTCATTGCTGTAGAGAAACACGACATAGAACGAATAAAAAAGATAGCAGAGACTGGGATAAAAACAAGATCATGGCTACGAAAATTCGCTAGGAAAGACAATACTGGGGAAGTAAAAAAGAATGATGTAGTGAAAAGTTCAGCTAAAACTCTTGGATTACGATTGTTAAGATTTAGGAGGCTTACTCCAGCTGGATTACTTGGTAGTGTTGCACTAGGAGCCAGTATAGAAATGGCTCGCGCCGGGGCAGGGCGAATTTCTGATGCTGTGGACAAAAAACTACAATCGGAATTTGAAAACATTGCTAAGATTAACACCAAGAGTTTAGTTTGGTTGTTCGTTAGAGATTTGTTAATGGGTCTTGCACCGTTAATTGTCTTGTGGACTTTGCCATTGTTATTTTAATCAGCCACTATCTTCTTGTTGAGGCTTCACTTGGCTTTGATTGAGGGAAACCATTGGCTCTGTTAATTCTAATGCGTCACGGCCAATCTATGTGGAATGCTGCTAAGTTGTTCACCGGTTGGGTTGACGTCCCACTAACCAATCAAGGAATTGATGAGGCCATTCAAGGTGGCAAGCAAATTGCTCACTATGATATCGATGAAGTACATGTTTCCACATTGATAAGAGCCCAAATGACTGCAATGATTGCTTTGGCGCAAAACGATCACAATAAAACTCCAGTATTCCAGTATCCTCAACCCAAAGGTGGCCTAGATTCAGTTTCTGAAAATGAGGCTAGAATGATTGAGTGGGCCCAAATCAAAGGTGATGCTGGTAGTGCCAACATTTTGCCAGTACATGTTTCATGGCAGTTAAATGAACGAATGTATGGTGACCTTCAAGGGCTTAACAAAGATGCCACAAGAGAGCAATATGGTGCAGAGCAAGTGCATATTTGGCGCCGGTCTTTCGACGTTCCACCACCTAATGGCGAGTCATTAGAACTGACCGCACAGCGCACTTTACCATATCTTGAAGAAAATATAATTCCTCAATTATCAAACGGTAATAATTTATTCATCGCAGCCCATGGCAATTCACTTAGAAGTATCATCATGAGTATTGAATCACTAACTACCGAAGAGGTCTTGTCGCTTGAAGTACCGACTGGAGTGCCAATTATCTATCGCTATGAAGCAGGTAACTGGTCCAAATTGGATTGATACGCCCTTTTTTTAACTATGACTTAGACTTTGGTTTGTGAAGAACTTGATTGGTAGTTTCCCCAAGACGACCAAAAAACTAGTTTTGATACTGCTCATCGCTTCTCCTTGGCTGATTGTTCAAGTTGGAATTTTTGTTTTGGCCCCAGATAAAGAGTTTGACACAATACCAATTTGCGCTGATGATAGTGGTAATTGTGCACATCTTGGGGGCGGTGATGATTACCGCTTGAATGAACAATACTCATCAATAATCAATTTGACTGCGGATGAGGTTTATGACAACTTAAACGATTACCTTGATGACAATGCTTGGGATATTTTAATCGATGAGTCAACTGATGGAACTCATTATGTTCATTTTGTTGAAGTAACACCATTCTGGCTGTTTCCTGACGACGTGGTTGTATCGATTCAAGATAGTGGAGATAGTTGTATTATCGAAATTCATTCTGAGTCTAGACTAGGTTGGGGCGATATTGGTGTTAATCCAGCGAGAATAGATGATATCTATCAATCAATCACATGAATTATTCAAACATCGACTAATTCACAGATATCATATTTAGATTTTTTACCTTGCTCAACAATCCTAATGTATTTTTTCTTTCGCAGCCATTTGAACGCATCTTCGATAATTTGACTGGTGTCGCCTGAACAAAAATGTTCGAATGATGTACTCACGTCTTCGTCGTAAATCAATTTCTTGGGGAATCTTCGTGAAGAATGATAACCATGTTCTTTAGAAATGAATTTGTGAAAAGGGCTATTGAGGAAATCAGTTATACAATTCCATAATACATCGGCAGCAGACTCAATCATATCATCATACATGACCTCATCAATACTATGATCTATTTTCTCAATCATTTTTTTGCCCAAATCTATAGCACAGTTCATCAGCCTAGCAGCCATTTGATATTCATCATCATGAGGAAAGCAATTATGCTCAATTCGATATTGTATGTCTGCTTTACAACAATATTCATCATATGATAAATCACCGCTATATTGCGGCATGAAATTATCATAACATGCTTTCATAATCTTTGGATATAATTCTAGATTTTGTTGATAAGATGTATAATCAACATCAGGCTCCTCTAA
Organism: Candidatus Poseidoniaceae archaeon; assembly: GCA_022425585.1. The sequence goes on along the minus strand of JAKMFF010000165.1, from coordinate 58 downwards.
ATAATCTTCAATTTCTTTTATCAATTTACGGCCAACTTCTAATACAACAACTGGTAAG
>JAKMFF010000155.1 GCA_022425585.1 Candidatus Poseidoniaceae archaeon | reverse complement strand
GCCCTTGATGCTGCAGATAAGTGCTTAGAATTAGACCGCCAAAACGGCGGTGCTTGGGCACTTAGTGCAACAATTCTAGCACCTAAACAAAATCGTTTGAAAGAAGCCCTCAAGGCTGCGGTCCATGCAGTTGCTTTAGACGCAGGTGGGGTTGATTTAGTATTATTAAAGGCAGATTTACTGCTTGCAGAAGGCTCAGCAACCGCGGCTGAAGAATCGTTAACCAAGGCGCTTGAAAAGGATATGATGAATGGAGAATTAAGGGCAAGGATTGCCACCAGACATCTATTAGATGGTCGCCCAGACGATGCTCAAAAGTTGCTTGATGAAACCCCGGTTGGAATCGACCATGCACTATTACACGTTGTCGAAGGAAGACTACACTTAGTCAATGCCGACAAAGAAAGAGACGGAACAGGAGAGACAGATGCGACTCTACTATCGGTGGCGATTTCTGCCTTTGAAGGGGCACTAAAACTGAATAGAGAACTAGGCGTTGCTTGGCTTGGAATGGCTCGAACTAACAGATTATTACGTAATTTGGATGCAGCCGAAGAAGCTCTAACCCGGGCTCGTAGATTACTAGCTGAAGACGACCCTTCAGCAGCAGCAGAGGCAGCACTTCTAGCACTAGACCAAGGCGATATTACTGCCGCAGCCAACCTAATTGATGTTGCCGACATTCACGGCGATAGTGCGGTAATCTCCTACGTAAGAGGCAATATTGAGGCTAGAACCGGACATCTAGACCGGGCGCTTGAATACTATGGCAAAACCTTGAAAATCGATTACGCCCACATTAGAGCCCGACTTAACAGATGCAGTATTTACATGGCTATTGATGAAGGTAGAAAAGCGCTTGACGATGCCGAAATACTGCTTGATTTAGCCCCGAATTTCATTCTTGCTAGATTTCGTAAAGCTGAGGCTGGAATGATGTTAGGCGAGTGGTCTAAGGCTCGCGAAGATCTTGATATTGTACTGGAAAGGGCTCCACATCACTACCAAGCCATGACTCAACTTGCTGCCTGTTTCATCGCATTAGGCAGACCTGAGCGTGCTGAAGCACCGCTTAATGATGCGCTAAGAATTGCGCCAAACCATGCTCCAGCCTGGCACCAAAGAGGATTGCTATACCTTGAATGGGGCCGTGATGACAATGCTCTTAGTGACTTTGAGGCGGCGGTAAAATCAGAAGCCGATCATCTCGATGCACACCTTCACATCGCCGCAATGCACCATGAAGCAGAACGTTTTGACCAGGCCGGTGCAGCTTGGAGAGCCGTACTAAATCTAGACCCGGATCACGTGGTTGCTAAGACCAGACTCAGTGAATGTGAAGTCAAATTAATGGCTTGACCGTGACTACTTTCTTGCTGCAGCTTCTGCTTGAGCAACTGTTGCCCTAACTGCAATTGCCGTATCAGGAGTTACTGAGATACTGGTAATTCCACAGTCGATTAAAAACGGCGGGAATTCGTCTGGGAAATCGGATGGAGCTTGCCCACAAATTCCAATTTCTAATCCCTGAGCATTGAATTTTCTGACAATATCGCGAATCATTGATTTAACCGCCGGTGAGCGAGCATCAACAGGATTTTGATATCCCTCTAAATCATCACGAGAGACCGCATAAACAGTCTGCACCAAGTCATTGGAACCAATTGAGCCACCGGCTAAATCCATCATTTCCATGAATCTATCAGCTTCAATGGCATTGGAAGGTAATTCAACCATCACAAATAATTCAGTACCAGATTTAGGCCCGATTTGATTTTCATCAAGCAGATTTTTCACCATTTCCCCTTCTTCAGGCGTGCGACAAAATGGCACCATCAATTGCAAATTATCTAATCCAAAGTCATATTTGACCGATTTCATTGCAGCGATTTCCATTTCAAAGGCTGGCCTAAATTTCTCATCCAAATAACGTGATGCGCCTCGCCAAGCAATCATTGGATTTTCTTCAACCGGCTCAAAGATTCCGCCACCCAACAATTCTCGGTATTCATTAGATTTGAAATCAGATAATCTAACAAGGACCGGTCTTGGATAAAATGCTGCACAGATCAGTCCAACACCTTCCCGCAGTTTGTCGATAAACAAATCGCGCTTATCTGAATATGCCCAAGCCCGACTGTCAAGTGATTCCACTAGCGTGCGTATGTCGTTGATATCAGCGGCAACAAATGATTCATGATACGGTTTTAGCCCATCAGACAACTCACCCGTTTCAACATAATTTTTCAACTCCTCATGGTGAACAAAGGCCAGTGGATGAATGCCTAACTCTGAAGATAAAATGAATTCAATTCTCGCCAATCCAACTCCGTCAACTGGTAATCTTGAATCAGTCAATGATTTGGTTGGAAAACCAACATTTAATTTTATTTTAGTAGTCAAATCAAGCTCTTCATCAAAAGAAACCTCTTCAATTTCAAATGGTACTTCCCCTGAATACACATATCCTGTATCGCCTTCAGCACAACAACCTGTTACGGTGCTAAATGGTGCCAAGTCCATGGCGTCAGAGCAACCAACGATAGCTGGTATGCCAAATTCCCGGGCAATAATTGCCGCATGTGAGGTTCGCCCACCCTTACGAGTAATTATCAGCGAAGCTTGCTTCATTAACGGCTCCCAGTCAGGAGTAGTCATTTCGGTAACTAGTACGTCGCCTTGTTCAAACACCGATAGTTCAGAGGACACTTCCTCCCTTGACATACCACTTTCTAACAGGTTGCGCAACTCACGCTTGCCGTCTAAAACCTCGCCATAGGTTCGATACAATCTGACCTTTCCAGTGCCAATTCGCTTACCTACGGCTTGTCCAGTAGCCATTACCCGACCGTCTTTTTTGAGTTTGCCAGCTAATATTTCATCGATTGTGTAAACCGTCATTTTGCTACTGACTTGCTTTGAATGAATGGTCTCAGGTCTTGCTTGAACGATAAACAAGTCGCCGCTAACACCGTCTTTAGCCCATTCAATATCCATCGGCTTGGCAAAGTAATCCTCAATTTTCAACGCCATTTCTGCTAATTCAACACATTCCTCTCGGGTAAGTGACCAACGTCGTCGTTGGTCATAAGGTACCGCAATTGACTGGACATCATTAGCCGCTTCTTCATGATAAATCATCATCTGCTCTTTACTGCCTAGAGTGCGATGAACGACTGGGAACTTACCCTGTCTAAGGCCTTCCTTCCACACGGTGTATGTGTCAGGAGAAACCACCCCTTGCACCACTAATTCACCAAGTCCGTACGAGGAGCCGATGTGTATTACTCCATTATGGCCAGAATCAGGATCGATAGTAAACATCACTCCCGAGCAGGCTTTATCGGATCTTGCCATCTTCATCACTACAACAGCAATCGCGCTATCAAGTGGGTGCATCCCGTGTTCTATGTGGTAACCAATCGCTCGCTCGGTGAACATACTTGCAACACAACGACGCCATTTCTCTATGATGTCTTGGTCACCACTAACATTGAGATATGATTCATATTGGCCAGCAAATGATGCCTCAGCAGAATCTTCTGTAGTTGCTGATGAGCGAACTGCAACGTCAACTCCAGGGTGATACAAATCACATAACCGACCATATTCTTGGGCAATTGCCTGTTTAATCTCATCAGGTACCGGGGTTTCACGCACTAATGAACGAGCTAATGTCGCCCGACTGTTGAGATTCAAATGGTCTTCCGGGTCTGCGTCTCGCAGGCAAACCTCCAACGCATCAGCAAGTGTAGAACACTTAATTGCCGCATTCCGTAGTTGTTCAACATCTTCAGGAGCACCAACGTTATTCCACGTTGATTCGGGTATTTTGGCATTTATGAATTGCTTAAACGCGTCAGTTGTCAAAGTAAAACCGTTTGGTACTTTAACTCCAATCTTGGATAATTGCTGGAACATCTCACCAAGCGATGCACCTTTTCCACCAACCGTGGCAACATCTTTCATATCAGCATTTGAGAACCATTGGGCTAGTTTGGCGGGTGCCATAAATCACAATAGGCTGGTTTAGTAATAAGTGGCAGTTTAAAACCACAAGAGAGTTATTAATTTTTATCTATCAAGAAGCAGTTTATTGCTATCACATTACTCCAACAACTTTGATTAAAATTCGCTTGCGTCTTTGACCATCAAATTCAGCATAGTGAATTTGTTCCCAGGTACCTAAGTGAAGGCGTCCGTCCCTAACCGGCATGGTAACTTGTTGGCCAAGCAACTGACGTTTAAGGTGCGCATCTCCGTTATCCTCACCAGTTCGATGGTGATGATATTCCTCGCCACTGCGTCCTTCTACGCCATAGAATGGCGCCACCTTCTCTAGCCATTGCATGATATCATGGTGTAGTCCGTATTCAAGATCGTTAACATAGCAAGAAGCGGTAATATGCATTGGATTAACCAGCACTAAACCATCCTTTATTCCTGATTCACTAACTACTTTCTCGACTTCTCTGGTGATACAGATAATTTCGTAACGTTTCTCAGTATGCATGTATATTTCTTCAACATAAGTCGCAGCCTTGCCGGTAATCAATTCGCCCATGTTGTCAAGAAACGGCAACTAGTCTATGAACAAACAACCCTGCACGACTTCATCAATCGGCTCAATGTTTAACTACCTAAATTGATAGTTATTCTCTATGCAGGTGTCTGTTTTGAACAAGATCTTGCTATCTTTGGCTACTATATTCTTGGTGGCTAATATGTCTGCTCTACCAATTGTTTTCACCAGTGCAGTTCCTAATGCCGTAGAAGAAAACTTTGCCACCTTCCCACTCGACTCAGCCTGTGGAGAAGATGGTGACTGCTCCAGCGTGGAAAGTGATTGGGAAGTCTCAGTTGCCACCCGCGATTACTATGCTTGGGATTTGGTA
>JAKMFF010000139.1 GCA_022425585.1 Candidatus Poseidoniaceae archaeon | reverse complement strand
AAAAAGCCGATTGTGATGGTATAGAAGGGCTTTCGCCAGCAATATCCATCGATCAAAAACAAGGTAGCCACAATCCTAGGTCAACGGTTGCCACAGTGACCGAAATTCAAGATTATCTAAGATTGCTTTGGGCGAGAATCGGCAAACCACATTGTCCAACTTGCGGTCGAGAAGTAGCTAGGCGAACAGTTCAAGAAATTGTCGACGATATATTTTGGAATCTTGAAGAGCACACAATTGCAGTTTGGTCTCCAGTAATTCGGGCTAGAAAAGGCACTCATCAAGATTTATTTAGACAATTAGTCGAACAAGGCTTCCTCAATGGTAGAGTCAACGGCCATGATGCAGAATTTGAAACACCACCAGTATTAGACAAAAACTTCCGCCATGATATCGATGTCAGAATTGACCGCTTTGTTTGTCGAAGAAAAGCCCACCAACGTCTAACTGAAGCGGTAGAATCAGCAATTCGTCTAGGTGGAGGGACTATCGCAATTGAAAGTTTGAAAGCACCATCGGATAATTTAGAATTACCGAAAGGTAGTAGATCTAGGATTAATCAAGTTGGCGAAACAATTGCTTGGTCAGAGGATTTTGCTTGCCCAGAGCACGGAGCCTTCATGCCAGAACTATCTCCTCGGGTATTTTCATTTAATTCTCCTCTAGGGGCTTGTAGTAGTTGTCAAGGTCTTGGTGTTCAAAGACAATTCAATACTGAACTAATAGTAGATTATGAAATGTCGATTAGTAATGGTTGCGTTAGGCCTTGGAAACGGTCGATGTCACCATCTTGGTACCGCCGTTTACTCGAGCAAGTAGCTGATTATTACAGCATTCCAACTCACGTTCCATTCAAATTATTATCTGATGATGAGCAAGATATTTTGCTACATGGCTCGGGCTCAACAGTAATTAATTTCCACTTTGAGTCTGATAATGGCTCAGTATACAAGATGAACCGCCCATGGGAAGGAATAATTCCGAGGCTGGAGAAAACCTACACTGAAACCTCATCAGATCGAACAAGGAACCGCTTGATTAGCTGTATGACCGACCTTCCATGCTCAGAATGTAATGGTGAGAAACTCAACGCTGCTGCACGTTACGTTACTGTAGGCGGTATCCGCCTGCCAGAGGTGTCATCTTGTTCGATTCATGAAAGTTTAGAATTGGTAAGAGCATGGCGCCCTGAGAATGAAAGCGGGCCCCCTGAATCATATGCAGACCAACTAGAAATCTTAGACGAGAAGAGTCTTTTTATTGGTAATGAAATAATGAAAGAAGTTGAAAACAGACTAGATTTTCTAAATAGTGTAGGGTTGGATTATCTAACTCTAGATCGCAAGGCAAACACATTATCTGGTGGAGAGAGTCAAAGAATACGTCTAGCTACACAAATCGGCAGTCGATTGACCGGGGTGATGTATGTCTTGGATGAGCCATCGATTGGACTGCATCAAAGAGATAACTCAAAACTTCTTGAAACACTAAGAGAATTAAGCGATTTAGGTAATACATTGATCGTCGTAGAACACGATGAAGACACACTACGTCAAGCAGATTGGCTTTGCGACCTTGGCCCTGGAGCCGGTCTAGAAGGTGGCATGATAGTTGCTAACGGCCCACCAGAAGAGGTTATGAAAAATCCCGAATCGATTACCGGCGCTTATCTTAGCGGAAAGCAAACTATACCGGTCCCCAAAAAGCGGAAAAAACCAACCAAGCACAAAATCAAAGTTAAGGGCGCCAAGCACAATAATTTACAATCTATCAATGCAACATTCCCCCTTGGTTGTATGACTGCGGTAACTGGAGTTTCAGGTTCAGGCAAGTCATCACTGGTGTCAGGAATCTTGGCTCCGGCATTACAAAGAGCGCTACACAGAGCAGATACTACTCCGGGTAAACACTCCACAATTGAAGGAATTGAAGATATTGACAAGACGATAATAATCGATCAGTCACCAATTGGTCGAACCCCACGTTCAAACCCAGCAACTTATACCAAAGTATTTGATGAGATTAGGAAATTATTCTCACAAACTACAATTTCAAAAGAACGTGGATACACGCCAGGAACATTCAGTTTCAACGTAAAAGGTGGTAGATGTGAGGCTTGTAGTGGAGCAGGGTCAATCAAGTTAGAAATGAACTTCTTACCCGACGTATGGATTACTTGCGATGTTTGTGAAGGCAAAAGATACACTAGAGAATGCTTAGAAGTGACTTGGAAGGGCAAAACTATCCATGATGTTCTCGAGATGCCAATTGGTGAAGCGGTAAAGTTCTTTGAAAATCACCGTAAGATATTCCGCACCTTGGATACATTGCGGGCCGTAGGATTGTCATACGTCAGACTTGGCCAACCTGCAACCACTCTTTCTGGTGGCGAGGCCCAGCGGGTAAAACTGGCTAGTGAACTGCGCCGGCCGCCCAATAAACACACAGTCTACATATTGGATGAACCGACTACAGGATTGGCACTTTCAGATGTCCAAATGTTGATTGATGTACTCTTAGAATTGCGCGGAAAAGGCCATACAGTAATCGTGATTGAACACCATTTAGATGTAGTAAAATCGAGTGACTGGGTCATAGATTTAGGTCCAGAAGGAGGCGACCGTGGAGGCCGAGTAGTAGCCTATGGAACACCAGAGAAAGTTGCCGAGAACCCAGAGAGTTTTACTGGACAATATCTCAAAGAGATGCTTTGACAATCTTCCGTATTGTTCAAAGAGCGTATCGACCGCCATACTGTTAACCCCGAAGGCGAAGACGATGCATGTTACCCGCGTAGAAGCAACCCCGAAATCAGGTCCAGGATTACGTGATGTTCGTGGGGACGTAGTTAGAAGACAACTATCTGCAGACCATAATTTGGAATTAATGGGTGTCAAAACGATAGTGGGATTCCTCATCAATTCTGATGTACCTCATACTGAAATCGCTGCAAGAGCCGATGATTTATTTGCCGATCCAATCATCGAACACTCAATCACCGACCAATCTTTTTTGGGCAATAATGAGATATTTTCACAAACTCCAGACGCAGTGGTTTCCGTTGGTTTTAAGCCAGGAGTGACTGATAACCCAGGTAAAGCTGCTTTGGATGGATTTAGAACTATATTCCCAAATGCTTCACTAGATTCTGACATATCCACATACATCACTTACCTCTTCTATGGAATACCTCAAGGCACCTCAACAGAATGGTTATCTTCGACACTATACAATAATTTGATACAAAGGAGTTTTGTTACTGACGCTGAAATGTGTAAATCGAGTAATTGGTTGATGATAGACTATCCCGAAAAACCACCACAGGAATTCAAAACACCCGCTCACGTCAATCTCGAAATATCCAATGAACAACTAATAGATCTTTCAGAAACAGGCCTTCTTGCGTTGAATCTCACTGAAATGCAGGCTATACAAGAACACTATCGCAACCCCGAAATTCGTCAGTTGCGCCAAGCAGCCGGAATTGTAGCAGACCAACCAACCGATGTCGAACTCGAGTGCCTTGCTCAAACATGGAGTGAGCATTGTAAACACAAAATCTTCGCTTCCAAAATACACCACACAGATTTAGAAACCGGCGAGCAGTCGGTAATCGATTCAATTTTCAAAACCCACATCATGAAACCAACTCACGATATGCAGAATGATGTTGATTGGCTGCTGTCAGTATTTCATGACAATTCTGGAGTGATCGCTTGGGACGATGAGTGGAGTGTTTGTATGAAAGCAGAAACCCACAATTCTCCTTCAGCATTAGACCCATATGGTGGCGCAATGACTGGTATAGTTGGCGTAAACCGAGATATTTTGGGAACAGGATTGGGTGCTAGGCCAATAGCCAATACCGATGTATTTTGCTTCGGGCCACCAGATTGGCAAGGAGAAATCCCAGACAATCTATTCCATCCTTCTAGAGTTCTTAGAGGGGTGCATGCAGGAGTTCGCGTTGGTGGGAATGAATCAGGCATCCCAACTATCAATGGAGCAATAGTATTTGATGAGCGGTATTTAGGTAAACCACTAGTTTATTGTGGCACAGTCGGCCTAATGCCAAGAAAACTACCCGACGGCAGAGAATCCCACATCAAAACCCCATCAGCAGGCGATGTAGTGTTCATGGTTGGCGGCAGGGTTGGTTATGATGGAATACACGGAGCGACCTTCTCATCATTAGAATTAACCGAAGAATCCCCGTCTAGCGCAGTACAAATTGGTGATCCAATTACACAAAAGAAAATGATTGACATGATCTTAGAAGCGCGAGATTTAGGCTTGATAAGTTGTATTACTGACAATGGGGCAGGAGGTCTATCTTCTTCTATTGGTGAAATGGCCGAATATACCAATGGTTGCAGAATCGATTTAGCCAAAGTCCCACTCAAACAACCCGGCCTATCGCCTTGGGAAATATTGGTTTCAGAAAGTCAGGAACGTATGACAGTGGCGGTAAAGCCAGAAGATGTTGAAGCCTTTGAAAAGCTAGCCTTACTCCATGAAGTGGAAACCGCAGCCGTTGCCGAATTCACCTCAACAGGCATCTTCCATGTCCAATTCGATCAATCAACCGTGGCTTATTTGCCAATAGAATTTCTCCATGATGGAGTGCCTCAATTAGAACTAGAATCCGAATGGAAAATACCCGAGCACAAACCATTCACTCCACCTCAAACAGCAGACCACAACACAATCTTAACCGATTTATTAGCTAGGCCAAATATAGCCAGTAAGGAAACATGGGTTAGGCAATACGACCACGAAGTCATCGCTCAAACAGCAGTCAAACCATTCGTTGGAGTTAAGCGAGACGGCCCCGCTGACGCGGGAGTAATCGCACCAATTCACGGCAACCCTCGGGGTTTAGTGGTCTCTTGCGGGATTGCTCCTAGATATTCTGATATCGATGCCGGAGCAATGGCAGCAGCAGCAATAGACGAAGCGGTAAGAAACGCAGTATGTGTCGGGGTAGATGTTGACAAGATTGCCGGTTTAGACAACTTTTGCTGGCCCGATCCAATAGAATCAGAAAAGACTCCAGACGGTAAATTCAAGTTAGCGCAACTGGTTCGAGCCAATAGAGAGTTAGAGCGGATATGTCGTGCTTATCGCTTACCTTGTGTTAGCGGAAAAGATTCAATGAAGAATGACTATGGCAAAGGTCCAGATAAAATTTCAATTCCACCAACCTTACTATTTTCTTTATTTGGCGACCACCCCGACGTAAGAAATTCAGCGACTAGTGATCTAAAACATCCAGGAGATAAACTGTACCTAGTGGGTGAATCACTCGAAGAACTGGGCGCTTCAGAATTAGCATTCATGATGACAGAAAACGGGCAGTCTGCTGGTATTGGAGGGAATGTTCCATTGTTATCTGACCCAGACCGATTATTTTCATCCTATCGTGCGCTAAGTAAAGCAATAAATTCTGGCGTGGTAAAAACCGCTCACGATTGTTCTGAAGGAGGCGTTGGTGTAGCGCTTGCCGAGATGTGTATTGGTGGCAGAATTGGCGCTAAGATAGATATCGACGGTACAGGAAACACCTCAACATGGGCTCGTTTGTGGGGCGAATCGTTAGGGAGAATAATCATCGCTGTTTCACCACAAAACAATGCCAAATTCCTCGAACTTATGACTGGCCATACCACTACATTACTAGGTGAGGTAGAAGCGACAAGCCAACTAAGTATTGTTGACGGATTTGAGGAACTGATTTCCATTGAAGTAAACGAATTGGTCACTTCTTGGCAAGGAACTCTAGATTTAACTGGGGGTGTTGCTTGATGTATATTCCCAAAGTTGCCGTATTATTTGGCTTTGGAATAAATTGCGACCATGAAACTGCAGCAGTATTCGAAATGGTTGGCGGTAAGTCGACAAGAGTACATCTCAATACCTTCATTTCAGGCGAAGATGAATTATCAAACTATGATATATTGGCTGTACCGGGAGGATTTTCATTTGGCGATCACTTGGGAAGTGGCAGACTTATGGGCAATAGGATGCGATTCTCACTACGTGACGAATTACTTAATTTCATTAAATCCGGTAAGCCAATAATTGGGATTTGTAATGGCTTCCAAGTCTTGGTAAAAACCGGATTACTACCCGGGCCCGACAACAATGAGCCAGACTTTATCCAACGTGCTAGCTTGACTCTAAATGACTCAGGAAGGTATGAAGACCGGTGGGTTACCCTTGATTTTAACAAAGATAGTAATTGTATTTGGACTAAAGGGCTCGCTAGAATCGATTGCCCGGTAAGACATGGTGAAGGAAAGTATGTCATGCCCGATGCTGAAAGTTTAGCAAACCTAGCAATTAATAATCAAATCACTGTAAGATATGCAGATCCACAAACCCCACAATCAGATAGCCATAATGACGAGGTCTTACCATTCCCTCTATCCCCAAATGGTAGTATGATGAATATCGCTGGGATTAGCGATAAGACCGGGCTTGTATTCGGCCTTATGCCACACCCAGAAGCAATCTATGCGCAATGGCTCCACCCCGATTTCTCCAGAGGCGGCGCGCCAACCTCAACAACAGATATCGAGTGGGAAGGTCAAGGGCTGCAGATTTTTAGGAACGCAGTTGAATACATTCAATCAACTCGCTGATTAAAATGGCTCTCAACACAAGATTTAGGGAAATAGATTCCTTGAGGGGCTTGGCTGTATTATTGATGGTCATGGTTCATGCTGCAGCTACTTGGAATCCATCTAATACCTCGCAGACCTCACTCCTAGCATACCTAGTCGCAGGACTTGGTGGGCTTGCAGCACCATTATTTGTTACAATTTTTGGTTGGGGTATGTACAAATCAAAAAGTCCTAGAAAATCCATTTTAACCAAAGCAGCACTACTATTGATCCTTCAATATGTTGTAAATCTATGTTCCCCACACCTCTACGAACCATATTCCCCTGGAATTTTATCACTATTCGCTATGCTATTAATTGCTAAACCAGCAATTATGAAATCCATAGAATCAATCAAGAATATGCTAATTTTCAATGGCTTGATAGTTGGAATGTTCATAATAAATAGTTTCTTTATTGAGTTTCAAGGAAGTAGTAACTGGGATTCTAGGATTGTAGTCAACGATTTTCTACAACTAATTAATTTGACCTTATTTACCGGAACATATCCAGTGTTTCCCTGGATTACATTTTGCGTAGTTGGTGCATTCCTTGGAAGATTTGTTATGGAGGTGGGTAAAACACTTCCAAGAAATAACACCACAATAAGCATGATTGTTGTAGGGATTTCCTATTGTCTTGTAACGCTATATTTAGCCATACGAAATTCTGAAGTTTGGGCGCATCCTTCAAAAGGAGATTATCTAAACTTCTTTCCAGCTAATTTTGGCTTTATGATCGCAGCCATTACCGGTGTGCTCATTCTCTGGTTGATTGTACAGGAATTGAACATATTATTGTTTGAACAAGCCGGCAAGGTTTCCTTAACCGTCTATGTTGTACATTTTATTCCTCTAACCTACTTCTCTAATTTAGAGAATGAAAGAAATTGGACGATAATGGAAGCGAGCCAGGCAGTGGTATTATTCACCACCACCTGGCTCATCTTCGCATATTTTTGCAATAGGTATCAATGGCTAACCATTGAGTACCTTATTGGCAAACTTACTGTTAGGTAATCACTCAGATGCTGCAAGAGCCTCAGTGGCTTTCTTAGCACCCATCCATGCAACAATACCGAAACCGATCTTGTTGATGATGTCAGCAACGTTGTAAGCAACAGCCATGATTTCAGCTCCGTTGTCCATCTCGATTAGATCGACTTCAGGGCTGAAGAGATAGCCTAGAGGGTAGATGATCCATCCGACGACGATGAACCAGCGGAGTGCGTTTGCGCTCCACATGAGTTCAGGGGCAATCTTGCCGTTGTCAACACCAAGTCCAGAAGACCACGGTGTTCCAGTTGCTACGATAATCATAGCCCAACCCATTCCTCCTAGTAGGAGCGCAACGATTGGGTTCATTAGACCAGCTTCACCAGCGTATCCGAAACCAATCATAATTAGAGCACCAGTGAAACAGATTCCAGTGAATCCGAGTCCAGCGAACTTATTGTCAGTGATTGCGCCCTTGCCGACAAGTGAAGGGAATTTGAGGGCCATCAATGGGACTGTAATGATCCAATCCATGTATCGGTATTCTACTGAAACAGTACCGTAGTCAGCGTAAACTCCGCGCATGTAGTAATAGTGGAATGCTGCAATACCAACAATCAATGCTGAGATTGTCATAGTGGTTCTGTATTGAGGTGCAACATTGTTTCTCTCACTCATGAAGAAAACAAAGGCAGCACCCATTGCGATATATCCTACGAAGAATAGGAAGAAGGTCATAGTCTCTAGTGTGTTGCCATCGATGAACTCAGGCAACCCGTTTGCCCCGACAGGGAGCGTATCAGCGGCGCTGACGGATCCCGCCAAGGCTAGGGCGAAAGTGGCGACTAAAAGCAGGCTCGTTGTTTTGGAGAATTTCTCTGTAATCATGTTTCTCAGGCTGCGTTCTTTTTCTTTTCACATATAAAGGAGTGTTAAAATTCAACAAACATTTGCGTGATTTCACGACCTTTGGCCAGTTTGCACAGCCCAAAGATTACGGTAAATCCCACCTATTGCTATCAACTCATCATGATTTCCACTTTCAGCAATTTGACCATTATCCATTACTAGTATTGTATCTGCATTACGAATGGTTGATAATCGATGGGCAATAATTACTGTAGTTCTATCCCTTGATACTAATTCAATCGATCTCTGCAGCGCTGCCTCGGTTTCATTATCGACCGCAGAAGTGGCTTCATCCAAGATCAATAAAGGAGCATCTTTCAACACCGCTCTAGCTATTGCCAGCCGTTGCCGCTGCCCACCAGATAATCGGTACCCCCCTTCTCCAACCATTGTGCCCCATCCATCGGGAAGTGAATTAACAAATTCACTTACTTCAGCAGCATCAGCCGCACGGAATACTTGCTCATCAGTTGCCGTTGCATCTCCATACCTTATGTTTTCAAGTATAGAGGTTGGAAACAATGTAATATGCTGCTCAACTAGGGCAATTGAAGATCTCAAATGCGCCAAAGACCACTCATCTATCGGTGCTCCACCCCATACAATACTTCCACTATTTGGTTGGGCAAAACGAAGCAATAGCCTTGTTAGGGTAGTCTTGCCTGCACCAGTAG